>DLQN01000137.1:7732-15937 GCA_002477595.1 Roseivirga sp. UBA7431 | reverse complement strand
GACAGAATTGATCCTGTAGGCGCTTGTGTTGGTATGAAAGGTTCAAGAATTCACAGCATTGTCCGTGAATTGCAGAATGAGAATATCGATGTTATCAATTTTACTGATAACATGGAATTATATATTTCCAGAGCACTTAGCCCGGCTAAAATTTCGAGTATGAAAATCTTGGAAGATGACGGACGAGTATCTGTTTACTTAAAGCCTGACCAAGTTTCCTTGGCCATTGGTAAAGGTGGACAAAACATTAAACTAGCGTCTAAACTAGTCGGTCTTGAAATCGATGTGTTCAGAGAACTTTCTGAGTACGAAGAAGAAGATGTCGATTTGGATGAATTTTCAGATGAAATAGATAGCTGGATTATTGACGAGCTTAAGCGAATCGGTCTTGATACCGCTAGAAGTGTGTTAATGCTAGCTTCTGAAGATATAGTTAGACGAACTGAACTGGAAGAAGAAACAGTAAAGTTCTTATTTGAAATCCTGAAAAAGGAATTCGAGAAGCAATAGATTTTATAAAAACCTGAAAAAAAGGGATATTTGAGTATGTCAGAAGAAAAAATGATGAGACTGAGTCAGATTTCTAGAAAGCTAAACGTAGGTAGAAATACCATCGTTGAATTTCTGGAAGACAAAGGCTACTCAGTCGACAGCAGCCCCAATGCCAAAATCGATGGTGAGCAATATGGTTTGCTTGCTAAGGAGTTTGCTGCGTCTGCCTCAGAAAAAGAGGAAGCGTCTCATCTTACTATTGGCACCAAGCATGTTGAAGATTTAGCGCCTATTGCTTCTAGTGCTCCTCCGGCCGAGGAACCTAATAAACAAGTACCTGTTGCTAAACCTGAAGCTCCAAAAGAAGAGCCTAAACCTGCTGCACCAAAAGCGGAAGCTCCGAAACCAGAAGAGCCAAAGGCACCAGAAGAACCAAAGGTAGAAGCTCCGAAACCTCCTGTAGTAGAAGAAAAACCAGTCCCCGTTAAAAAGGATGAGGCACCTGCTAAAAAGGAAGAAACCCCTGTTCAGGAAAAGTCTGGGTTAAAAATATTAGGAAAGATTGACCTTGATAAGGACAAGAAAAAAGAAGCTCCTAAAGCCACTGTTGTCGAAAAACCAGTGAAGGAAGAACCAAAAGCTCAAGAAAAACCTGCAGAAGAAGTAGCCGCACCTGACAAGGTGATTGAGGCAAGGGCAGATTCTTTAAGAGGCTTGAAGGTGGTTGGAAAAATTAAATTGCCTGACCCTCCGAAAAAGAACAAACCTGACGACAAGAAAAAAACAGGCGCTGGGGCTGATTCAAAAAGACCTAGAAAACGTATTCCATCTAAATTTGAACGTCCTAATAGACCAGGGACTCCAGGCACTTCAGGTGGGCCAGGAACTGGGCCTTCAAGAGGTGGACAAAGAGGTGGGCCGCCAAGTAGAAGTAGAGTTCCTAAGGAAGAACTTACCGATAAGCAAATCCAAGAACAGATTAAAGAAACCCTTGCACGCTTAAGTGGTGGTGGTAAAGGCGGAAGCAAAAGCCGATCCAAATATCGTAAAGAGAAGCGTTCTGCAGTTGCTGAGGCAGCAGAGGAAAAAATGCTCCAAGAACAAGAGGATAGTAAAGTCCTAAAACTAACTGAGTTCATCTCAGCGAGTGATCTTGCGAGTTTAATGGGTGTGACTGTCAATGAGGTTATCTCTACTTGCATGTCTCTTGGAATGTTCGTTTCGATCAACCAAAGATTAGATGCAGAGGCAATTACCATTATTGCAGATGAGTTCGGATATGATGTTCAATTTACTTCTGCAGATGAAGATGTTGATGTTTTAGAAGCAGTCGATGAGTCCGAGGATTTATTGGATAGAGCTCCTATCGTTACCATTATGGGTCACGTTGACCATNNAGCCGCTGTGCCAGAAGCCGCACCCGAACCCGAAGTGCCGCTTGATCCGATTGCTGCGCGCCGCGCTGCCGAACTTGCTGAATTGCAGGAAATCGAGGCTGGTGAAGAACGTCGCCGCAGTGAAGAGAATAAAAAACATACCGATGCCCATGCTGCGCGCCGTCAGGTTACTGAAGATGCGCCAAGCGATGCGGCAACAGCGGCCAATAAATTTGGTCCAACGCCAACCGAAATGCAAAATCGCCGTCGCCGTGAAGCTGAAGAAATGGCACCACGCCGCCCAGCACCACGCCGCGAAGCTGCGGGTCGTCGCCAATCAGGTAAGATGACCATTACGCAGGCTTTGTCGGGTGATGATAGCCGTCGCCAGCGTTCGCTTGCGTCGGTCAAGCGCCAGCGTGAGCGGGCGCGGATGCGCGAAGAACAGCCACAGGTCAAACAGCTTCGTGATGTGATTATTCCTGACAGCATTACCGTTGGTGAATTGGCAAACCGGATGGCCGAGCGTACCGCTGATGTGGTGAAAGAGCTGATGAAGCTGAACATCATGGCAACCGCAACACAAGCGATTGATGGTGAAACCGCTGAATTGGTCGCTGGCGAATTTGGGCACCGGATCCAGCGTGTATCTGAATCGGATATCGAAATTGGCCTTGGTGGTGATGATGATCCGGCGGAAAGCCTGCAACCACGTCCGCCTGTTGTGACCATTATGGGTCACGTTGACCATGGTAAGACATCCTTGCTTGATTATATCCGTGACGCAAATGTGACTGCAGGTGAAGCCGGTGGTATTACCCAACACATTGGTGCATACGATGTAATGACCAAAGCAGGTAAAAAAATAGCATTCCTTGATACACCGGGTCACGAAGCTTTTACAGCGATGCGTGCGCGTGGTGCTAAAATCACAGATGTAGTAATTATCGTAGTAGCAGCTGACGACAACGTGATGCCTCAAACAAAAGAGGCAATCAATCACGCCCAAGTAGCTGAAGTGCCTATTGTAATTGCGATTAACAAAATTGATAAGCCAAACGCCAACTCTGACAAAATCAAAGAGGAGCTTTCTCAAATGAATATCCTTGTTGAGGATTGGGGCGGTAAATATCAATGCCAAGAAGTATCGGCAAAAACCGGTGAAGGCATTGACGAATTATTGGAAAAAGTATTGCTGGAAGCTGAATTACTTGAGCTCAAGGCAAATCCTAATAAAAATGCTGTAGGAACTGTAATTGAAGCTTCTCTTGATAAGGGAAGAGGTTACCTATCTACGGTAATGGTTCAGGGTGGTACTATGAAGATTGGAGATGTTGTATTAGCAGGGTCTCATTTCGGAAAAGTGAAAGCCATGTATGACCACAGAGGAAACAGACTCGAAAAAGTCGGTCCTGCAACACCAGTTCAAATGCTGGGATTGGATGGAGCACCTCAAGCTGGTGATCGTTTTAATGTGATGGATACTGACCGCGAGGCCAGAGAAATTGCTAATAAACGTGAGCAAATCATGCGTGAACAAAGTGTTCGTACTAAGAAACACATTACGCTGGACGAGATTGGTAGACGTCTTGCCGTTGGAAACTTTAAGGAGCTTAACGTAATCGTAAAAGGTGACGTAGACGGTTCTATTGAAGCATTGGGTGATTCATTACTAAAACTTTCTACAGAAGAAGTTCAAGTGAACATCATTCATAAAGCGGTAGGTCAGATTTCTGAGTCGGATGTATTACTTGCAAGTGCCTCTGATGCAATCATCATTGGTTTCCAAGTGAGGCCTTCTGGTGGTGCAAGAAAAATTGCAGAAGCCGAGGAAATCGAAATCAGATTATACTCTATCATCTACGATGCTATTAATGAGCTCAAAGATGCAATGGAAGGTCTACTTGAGCCGACTGAGAAAGAAGTTATCACGGGTAACATCGAAGTACGTGAAGTCTTCAAGATTTCGAAAGTGGGTACCGTTGCAGGTTGTTATGTAACTGATGGATTCGTGAAGCGAAACAATCAGATTCGACTAATCAGAGATGGTATAGTAGCCTACACGGGTAACATCGGTCAATTGAAACGTTTCAAAGACGATGTAGCTGAAGTGAAATCAGGTTACGAATGTGGTTTGAGCATTAAGAGCTTCAACGATATTGTCGAAGGTGATATCATCGAAGGATTCGAAATTCAAGAAGTGAAGAGAACTTTATAAAAGTTCTAAATCGATATATTGAACCCTGACTCTAACAGTCAGGGTTTTTTTATGCAAAACATATTACTATTTATCATTTGGGGGAACATCGCCATCCTCGCTCTAGGACTGATCAGCCCTTGGCGGGCACTCTGGTGGATGAGCAAACAGAACCGACTCTTGGTGCTGAAGTATTATGGTAGTTCGTTATTGATCCTGTCGAGCATCTATTTTCTCACATAAGATCAATTGCTTTCCTGATTGATCAGTAGCTCCAAAAAGATATTGATCACCTCCCTCTTTTAGGCCACTCTTCTTTCTAATTTGTGCCACCGTCATAGGGAAGTTTCGGACGGTGATATTCGCCTTCATTTCCGGGAAATGATGTTTCAAGACCTTCTTGTTTAAGGAAATCTTGTCGAGTACACGGAAGGTGCGTCCTGGGAAGCCTTCGATCAAATCAGAAGATGTGTATAGATGCGTGTTAACTTCTAGCTTCTTCAATCCAAACGCATTACCAATAGTTTTAAAGGCCCCAGCCTTCAGAATAGAAGCGTTCGGTTCGTAAAGGTATGCTTGTACTTCATTAAAGCTTGAAGTGGCCCTTTCTTCAGCATCAAAAGTGAAGTCAAACACCTCCTTGTTATTGCCTTTTAGGTTAATGCAATGAATCTGAGGGGTACGTTCAGAATTATTATCTAGTAAGAAAACCAGTTCTTTAACTTCGTTTGCAACTGCGATCACGTGAACCTTAGCCACTGAACCCAATTGCTGAATAGCTCCTTTAATATCAAGCAAAGGCGATGTCTTAAGCATGACTTGCTTTGCTTTTGACAATAGTTTAGGAAGTAAAGAAATTACATTTGGCTCGCAGTCTTCGAGCCTAACTACCTTTTCATTATGGTCGTCTCTCCTGGCTGGATCTAAATAGATCAGATCAAAATTGTCTTGGCTAGTTAAAAATTCTTCCGATTGCCCATGGTGTGCTTCAAAACCAGTAAGACCTAATAGGTTGAAATTATATTTAGCATGCTCTACCAGTTCGGCTTGTCTTTCTACGTAATGAGCCTTTGAAAACTTCTCCGAAAGAAATGCAAAATCAACACCGAAGCCTCCTGTCAAGTCGATCATTTGTAGTCCTGCATTAATCAAACTCATTTTATACCGAGCGGTATTTTCTGAAGAACATTGCTCCATTGATAGTACTGGAGGGTAAATCAGACCACGTGTTTTAAACCAAGAAGGGAGCTTAGTCTTGGCCTTTCGCTTTGCTTGAATTTGCTCAACAATGAGCTTCATTGGCCAATCGGGGTAATGATTGGCTTTTAGCATTAATGATGAAGGTTCATCATAAAGATGATCCTTTATGAATTCTTGAATTTCCGGTTTGGTGAGCTGATTAATCAAACGGATCGCATTTGCTTCTGCAAATATTCAACGATCTGAACAGCATTGGTCGCTGCTCCTTTTCTAAGGTTATCAGCTACTACCCACATGTTCAATGTATTTGGCTGACTCTCATCTCTTCTCAGTCTACCGACAAAGACTTCGTCCTTTTTATGCGCTGTCAGCGGCATAGGATAAAGGTTTTTGCTTGGATCATCTTGAAGGATAATTCCTTCCGTATTGCCCAAGATTTGTCTCACTTCGGCTAACTCAAAGTCTTCCTTAAACTCAACATTGATCGCTTCTGAATGACCTCCCATGGTGGGAATCCGTACAGTGGTTGTTGTAATCGCAATTGTATCATCACTGAAGATTTTCTTCGTCTCGTTGATCATCTTCATCTCTTCTTTGGTGTAACCGTTCTCTTGGAAGACATCTATGTGAGGCAACGCATTCATATCAATCCTATGAGGATAGCACATTTCTCCGACTAAGCCATTGCGCTCATTCATCATTTGATCTACCGCAGCTTTACCAGATCCTGTTACGGACTGATAGGTGGATACAACAATTCTTTTAATCCCAAATCGTTCTCTCAAGGGTGCTAAAGCAACCACCATTTGAATAGTTGAGCAATTGGGGTTGGCGATAATCTTATCGTCAGCTGTCAATTGATCGGCATTAATCTCTGGTACAATCAATTTATGATCAGGACTCATTCTCCAAGCAGAAGAGTTGTCAACTACTGTGGTACCTACTTCAGCAAACTTAGGAGCCCACTCCAGAGAAGTGCTTCCGCCAGCTGAGAAAATGGCAAAATCGGGTTTGAGAAGAACTGCATCTTCCAAAGTAATAATGGTGTATTCTTTACCCTTAAATATCTTCTTTGTACCTGCAGACCTAGCAGATGCCACCAGATACAATTCATCAAATTGAAGATTTCTCTCTTCTAAAACTTCTAGAATCTCTCCTCCTACAAGTCCTGTCGCTCCAACAACGGCAATTTTCATTTCTATCTCTTTACGCTTATTAATTAGTTCGTATAATTCAAGTTTCTTATATTAAAGTAACAATTAACACACATGAGGTTTATACTGAGCATCTTATTCGTGCTATGCACAAATATACTGTTAAGTCAGGTCAACAGTTTTCCCTATACGGAAAGTTTCGAGCAATCGTTTAACACGGGCAGTAATGTAGATTTTATAATCAACTGGAAAGGTAATACGGTTGCCGCTAGCAATAGGATCTTTGCGGGAAGTGATCCAAGAACAGGTAATCAATCGCTAAATATTATTCCAACCTCAAGCTTTAAGGGCACCACCGAAATCTCCTTAAACCTTTCTGAAATCAACAATCCTAAAATTTCATTCTATGCTTTCTCAAAGCAAAATGGCTCCTCCACATCCTCTCGTCCGATACTATTAAGCTTCTCTACTTCCATAGATGGAGGAGTAACATATACAACGCCTGTACCCATCGGAGATGCAACCACTTTTCCCAATAACGACTCAACAGCGTATGCGCAATACACCTACGAATTGCCTGCTGAAGCGAGTGGAATCCCCAATGTGATTGTAAAAATGGTTGCAGAACGAGGAAGCGGATTGGGGTCTTCTGCAGAGTTGGTTATTGATGACTTTTTAATTGAAAGTCAAGTACTGCCGCTCGCGTTGACCTCCGCCAAGGCAGAGACTCATCGAACTGTACTTTTGAAGTTTAACCAGGCAATTATAAAGGCCTCGGCCGAAAACAGTACGAACTATACTATTGATAATGGCATCACGATTGGCGAAGCGTTACTGATCGATCCAAATACGGTTCAGCTCCTCACTTCTACCCTTTCAAATGGACCTTACGAAGTAGCCGCTTTCGGTATAGGAGAGGCTTCCACTAACACACTCTCTGATACCTTAAAGGCCAGCTTTTCCTTTATTGAACCGCTTCAAGTTATTGCCCTTAGCATAATTGATAAGCAGACCATAGAATTGGAATTCAACCTTGATCTAGACACAGCTGCAGCAAAAATTTCTGATTACTATTCCATAAGTCCAGACATTGGTCATCCATTACACATTGCGTTAGATGAAAGTATAAAAAGCAAAATAACACTCTCTCTAGCGGAACCTCTCGAAGAAGAAACTTATGTGCTTGTGATGAACGGGCTAAGAGACAAATCGGCTTTGGCATTCGCTGAAAACTTAAGGGTGTCGTTTAACTATTTACCACTAGGAGTCTCTGAGCTATCCGTAGTTTCTGCCACAGAGATTGAGCTCACTTTTAATCAAAAAATTGAGGATAGCAGTGCCCAATTATTAGCCAACTACGGATTCAATTTTGATATTCAACCGATACTCCTCTCAAAATCCGATAGCCTCATCAACATAAGGCTCAATCGCCCACTGGTAAATAATACGTATACAATCAGCATAAATAATGTCACGAACCTCAGCGGTAATGCTAAGGCCGAAAGCCTCCAAGTACCTTTTAAATATGAAACCGCAACACTTCCACGCCAGCTCATTATCAATGAAATATTTGCCGACCCATCGGGAGATCACGAGCCAGACCCGACCGTACTACCAAACGAAAGTAACGATGAGTACATAGAGTTGCTTAATAACACCCCGAATACCATAAACCTTAAGGGTTTTCAGTTATCAGGTGGAACTATAGGTGATTTTGTAGTTGGCCCATTCGACTACATGATTCTTACGGCAAACAGTAATTTGAGTCTATTTCAAGCCTTTGGCG
>DLQN01000137.1:5456-7598 GCA_002477595.1 Roseivirga sp. UBA7431 | reverse complement strand
ACTTATGATAAGTCTTGGTACCAGAGTAGTGATAAAGCTGATGGTGGTTGGTCTATTGAGCAAATCAATCCTACGCCTTCTTGTATTGGCGCCCATAACTGGAGTAGTTCTTCTGACCCAAAGGGTGGTACACCTGGCAAGCAGAACGCTATCTATGACCCTTCGCCTGACATTATCGCACCAGAAGTGAATGCCCTCCAAGTCATTAATGACACAACCCTTCAAATAAATTTCAATGAGACGATGGACACCTCCACGCTCATAGATAGCAACTTCTCTTTATCCAGCGGAGTATCAGTGCTGAACATTACAGTGGCAAACCAACTGGGGACGGAAGTTTATATTCATCTCACTGAAAAATTTGAAGCTGGTTTGGTTCATGGCATCAGGCTGTCAAATGTGATGGATTGTGCGGGTAACGCCATTGAAGACATCACACTCGACTTCCTTGTCGGGGCCAGCCCCAACCTACATGATCTCATTATTACAGAAATCATGGCAGCTCCTTCTCCATCGCAAGGCCTACCAGAAGTGGAGTATTTAGAGCTTTACAACCCCTCAAATAAGGTGCTTTCCATAGCGGGCACTATACTGGCTGATGCTATTAATACCACCATCTTAGATGACTACAGCCTTTGGCCAAATGAGTACTTAATACTAACACCTAATTCAACCGCGCATCAATTTGATGCATTTGGACAAGTTTTAGGTGTAAGTAATTGGGTAAGCCTAAATAATAGTGAAGACAAACTCTCACTCTTCAACAGCCAAGGAGAGCTCATTTACACCGTCAGTTATTCGGATGCTTGGTATAGAAGTAGCATCAAAAGTGATGGCGGTTTCTCTTTAGAAATGATAGATCCCACCTTCCCCTGTCTGGAGGAATCCAACTGGACTGCATCAGAAAGTACGGCTGGAGGTTCTCCTGGGAAAATCAACTCCGTGGATAACTCCAACCCCGACCTGTTAGGTCCAAAACTTGTGCAAGCCATTGCAATTAATGCCTCCACGATACAACTACGGTTCAATGAAAAGCTGAATACTTCAGCCATTCAGCCCAGTCATTTTAGTGGTAGCCTAGACCTAAGTTTCATTGCCATGGCGATGAATGAAGATGAAAGATCTCTTCAGTTGACAACTGATAACGACCTCGTTGAAAACACTGTCTATGAAATCACTGCCAATAGTATTTCTGATTGTAGTGGAAACTTAATCCGCGAGAGTGATAATGCTATAGACCTCATCATAGCGGCTGAAGCCAAGCCTCGTGATATCGTAATCAACGAAATTTTATTTAATCCGAAAAGTGGAGGAGCTCGATTTGTAGAGATTTACAATAACTCTACAAACTATATCAACTTAAGCGGATGGTCGCTCGCTGGCTTAACCAATTCGAGAATCTTGACAGAGGAAAATCTATTTATGCCGCCTTCGACCTATTACACGATCACTAATGATGCTAGCGTGCTTTCAAGCCAATACCCAAATGCTCAATCCGACACTTTTATAAAGCTGACCTCAATGCCAAGTCTACCTTCTGACGAAGGGCAGGTATCGCTCATCAACCCAAGTCAAATTGAAATTGATGCCTTTTCTTATAATGAAGACTATCATTCTCCATTGCTTTCAGACTTAAAAGGAATCTCCTTAGAACGCATAAAATTCTCTGGACAATCTGAGGATCCTAACAACTGGTTTTCCGCATCCTCCACAGAGTATTCCGCAACACCAGGCTATGAAAACTCACAATCTCGTTCCCGCGAAGTACAAACTGGTGAAATAAGTGTGGCGCCATTAGTCTTCTCCCCTGAATCCTCCAATGGGGCTAATTTCGTTACTATAAATTATTCGTTTCAAACGCCAGGAAATACGCTGAACATAAAAATAGTTGATGCGGAAGGTAGAATGATCTTAGAACTTGGCCAAAACGTCATTGCTGGTAAAGAAGGCTTTCTTACTTGGAATGGAACTACTCATCAAGGAAGTAAAGCGCGGATAGGATATTACATGGTGTTATTAGAAATTATCTCCCCAACCGGAGAGATCAGATACTCCAAAAACAAAGTAGTCGTTGGCACACAGTTTTAAGTCCAGCCTACTCTTCATCCGTCAAAATTAACTATAGCAAAATTATCTATTATA
>DLQN01000137.1:0-5334 GCA_002477595.1 Roseivirga sp. UBA7431 | reverse complement strand
CGAAGAGGCCGCAGGGTCGAAGTCATAGCCCGCTACATGAGTATGCGTTATCGGGTAAGCATAGAGGCATCTGCTCTGACCAAAAGAATGCAATTAATAAACATTAGCTAATAAGATTTAAAGACTCCAAAAGAGTCTTTTTCTTTTTTATTGAACACATTTGGTATAAATCTGTATGCTCAAAACATCTATGCATTAAATAGCACTTTTTACCAAATGAACTATTGCATAGTACAAGGATCAAAAAACATAGTTATACTTTGCAAATGAACAAGGCAGCCTTATTTTTGTGAAAAATTTTACTCAAAAACTTTATATAGTATGAGCAGTTCTGAGAAGACAAAGTATTCAGGAAGTGAACTTCAAGAGTTTGAAGCACTGATCATGAAAAAAATTGATGCTGCTAAAGCTGAGTTAACCGAACTGAAGCGCAGCTTGACTAAGAGTGGTGACTCTGGTGATGACATTTCCAACAACTCGACAAAAGTACTTGAAGATGGTGCTGACACCATGGAGAAAGAAAACCTGAATCAACTTGCTGCTAGACAACAAAAGTTCATCGCCAACCTAGAAAACGCGTTGATTAGGATTAAGAATGGTACTTATGGAATTTGCATAGATACAGGAAAACTAATTTCGAAAGAAAGGTTAATGGCAGTTCCACACACGATGCATTCGATAGAAGCAAAACTTTCACAAAGGAAGTAGTGGACTTTCTAGTCCAGCATATCGAAGCGCTCATATTCTGTGCACAAAAACCAATCAGACTCATTGAGTTGAAGGCGTGTCTTACAGAAATGTTCGAAGCGGATGTTCCTGAAAAAGATATTGAAAAAGCAATTGAGCAACTCGTTGAAAAATATAGTAACGATAACTTTTCATTCGAGGTAGTCAAAAGCGGAGGTGGTTATCAATTCTTAACCAAGCCATCTTACCAAACAAGTATTGGCATTCTATTGAAGCAACAGTCTAAGAAGAGGCTGTCTACTTCCGCTCTAGAAACGCTGTCTATCATAGCCTACAAACAACCTACCACGAAGTCGGAATTAGAACAGATAAGGGGTGTTAATTGTGATTATTCCGTACAAAGGCTTTTAGAAAAAGAGCTTATTGAAATTAAAGGGAAATCCGAAAATGTTGGGCGCCCTATACTATACGGCACTTCAGATCAATTTATGGACTATTTTGGCATTAACGATTTGAAAGATTTGCCTACTCCAAAGGACTTCGCTACGCCAGACAATGAAATAGGCTCTCCAGAAAAAGAGGGAGAGAATCCAAGCGCTGAATAATTAGCTACCTTTGTCGAAATCCAGTAGTGATACTGCATACATATGACAAATAAGAATTTCAAACCAAAGAAGAAGCGAAGCAATACTAAGGTTAGCAAAAAGCCAGAGTATAAACATAAGTCGCTTCAACAGCCCACTGAACAAACTGAGGCCACTAGGCTCAACAAATACATTGCGAATTCAGGTGTCTGTTCAAGACGCGAGGCCGATAAACTCATCGAAAAAGGCGAAATAACCGTTGACGGAAAAGTAGTCAAAGAGATGGGCTATCAGGTTCAACCAGGACAGGTAGTTCTACATGAGAAAAACGTTTTAAAACCAGAAAAACAGGTCTATGTGTTGCTCAATAAACCCAAAGGGTTTATTAGCACGACTTCAGATCCCGAAGGGCGTAAAACGGTCATGGACCTTGTTGCCAAAGCTTGTCCTGAACAAATTTTTCCTGTAGGCAGGCTTGACAGAGGAACAACTGGGCTTTTACTGTTTACCAATGATGGTCAATTGTCTAAAAAGCTCACCCAGCCGAAGCATCAAATAAAAAAAATATATCAAGTCAGTTTGAACAAACCGATCACTCAAAGTGACTTTAATCAGATATTAGAAGGGCTTACTTTAGAAGACGGAAAAGTCACTGTAGACGACCTAGCCATTGTCGATGGGGACAATACAACCCTAGGAATAGAAATACATTTAGGGAAAAATAGGATCGTTAGGAGAATATTTGAGCACCTGGGGTACACCGTTGAAAAACTCGATCGAGTAGTCTATGGCGGGCTGACCAAGAAAGACCTTCCAAGAGGGAAATGGCGTTTTCTGACTGAAAAAGAAGTGCTTTGGATAAAATAAAATAGTATGCATGCATACTATTTTACCTTTCGTTATTATATTCGCAAGGCTTATGCAAACGATTTCGAGGAGTGTAAATAAAAAAAGCCTCTCAAAAAGAGAGGCTTTTGGTGTGGTGCTGAGTGGATTCGAACCACCGACTCACGGATTTTCAGTCCGATGCTCTACCAACTGAGCTACAGCACCCTGAAACGGAGGACAAAAGTATATAAAAAGTTAAACCGTGCAAAACATTTTTAATAAATTCAAAACTGATTACAAGACTAACAGCTACTAGCACATAATATGGAGTTTCTACCTCAAATAGCCTTTCTAATTATCGTTGCCATTGCATCATTCTTTCTCTTCAAAAGAATTACGAGAATTAGAAAAAATATCTTCTTAGGAAAACCTTCTGGAAGGACAGATAGACCATCCGAAAGATGGAAGACAATGCTACTTGTTGCTTTCGGCCAACAAAAGATGTTTAAGCGTGTAGTGCCCGCATTTCTACACTTTTTGATCTATGCTGGTTTTCTAGTCATCAACTTAGAAGTTTTGGAATTCGTAATTGATGGGCTTGCAGGTACACATAGAATTTTCGCTCCTTTTCTAGGTGACTTCTACACCGTGTTGATCAACGTCTTTGAGTTTTTAGCGGTTGCAGTTCTATTCTCATGTGTTGCTTTCTTGGTGAGAAGAAATATCATGAAAGTCAAGCGTTTTTCTGGCGAAGAGATGCGCAAATGGCCAACACTTGATGCCAACTTAATATTGGTTATTGAAATCGTTTTGATGTTTGCCATATTAACCATGAATGCTACGGATATGCTTATCCAAGGACAGGACGATCATTATGCACAAACCAGCACCTTCTTCTTTAGTAGCTTCTTAGTTCCCCTATTTGAAGGCATGAGCGTTTCTACACTCATTTTTGTTGAACGTTTCGCTTGGTGGTTCCACATTGTTGGCATTCTGGGCTTTGCCATTTACGTCACCTATTCAAAACACCTTCATATCGCGATGGCCTTTCCAAACACATGGTATTCTAACTTGGAGGAGAAAGGTAAGATCGAGAACATGCCAGTAGTGACAAATGAAGTTAAAATGATGCTTGGTATGCAAGCTGAGGGATCTAATGAACCCCCTGCTGAAATTGCAAGGTTCGGAGCAAAAGATGTAAATGACCTGAGCTGGGTTAACATAATGAACGCCTACTCTTGTACTGAGTGTGGCAGATGTACCTCTCAATGTCCAGCAAACATGACGGGCAAGAAATTATCTCCTAGAAAAATCATGATGGCAACACGCGATCGTGCAGAAGAAGTTGGTGCTAGCCTAGAAAAGGGAGGCAAGGGCTTAGAGGATGGCAAGTCGTTATTAGGAGACTATATTACAAAAGAAGAGATCAACGCGTGTACCAGCTGTAATGCGTGCGTAGAGGCCTGCCCAATTAACATTGACCCACTCGCGATAATACTAGAGATGAGACGATATGTGTCGATGGAAGAATCTGCAGCACCTGCCTCATGGAATGGTATGTTCCAAAACATTGAAACGAGTTTCTCTCCATGGAAATTCGCACCGACAGATAGGTTCAAGTGGGCCGAAGACTTAAATAAAGAATCGAAATAAATCTGAAATAATGAGTGATCAGCAATTGACAGTGCCAACTATGGCAGAAATGACGGCCAAAGGAGAATCTCCAGAAGTGTTATTCTGGGTAGGTTGCGCAGGTTCGTTTGACGATAGATATAAAAAAGTAACGCTCGCCTTTATTAAAATCCTGAACAAGGTTGGCATCTCTTATGCCGTATTGGGAGAAGAAGAAGCTTGTACGGGTGATCCTGCACGAAGGGCTGGAAATGAGTTTTTATTTCAGATGCAGGCCATGTCCAATATTCAGGTGCTGGATGGCTACAATGTAAAGAAGATTGTAACAGCCTGCCCTCACTGCTTTAATACGCTAAAGAATGAATACCCAGAATTAGGTGGTAATTATGAAGTAATCCATCACTCAACCTTCCTTCAGCAATTGATCAATGAAGGAAAAGTAGGTCTAAAAGGTGGTGGAGAATTCAAAGGCAAGAAGATCACTTACCATGACTCATGTTATTTAGGCAGGGCAAACAACATTTACGATGCCCCTCGGGAAGTGCTAGAGGCGCTAGATGCAGAGTTAGTGGAAATGAAGCGTTGCCGTACGAAAGGCCTTTGTTGTGGCGCAGGTGGTGCTCAAATGTTTAAGGATGCTGAGGCCGGGGACAAAGAAGTCAACATAGAGCGTACTGAGGAGGCACTTGAGACCGGTGCCAATATCATTGCAGCGGGATGTCCTTTTTGCATGACAATGATGCGTGATGGTGTAAAATCAAAGAATAAAGAAGATAGCGTAGAAGTGATGGACTTAGCAGAACTCATTGCAAAAAACGAAGGACTCTAGGCTTTAGGTAGACAGTGCCCTATTAAGCTTGTCCCAATGAATTATCCTTTGGCCTAATCAGCCACAATGAAACAATTCACTGGAATTATTGTCTCTACTAATTGGTTACAAAAGACTACGAAACGACATTTGATTAATAACGTTAATCTAGTCTTACCCCTTTTAAGAACATCTTTATGCTAAGCCCATTTGAAAAACTAAGTGCCGCCTCGAGGGTCTGGATTTATCAAGCAGATAAAACTTTGAGTCAGCAAGATCAAGATGCTTTATTAACAGCTTCTGAGGAGTTCCTTTCGCAATGGGCGGCTCACGGTCAATCTTTATTGGCGTCCGCCACCATCAAGCATGATCATTTCCTAGTCATTGCCACGGACGAAGGCTTTAATATGGCGAGTGGTTGTTCCATTGACAGCTCTTTTCGTTTTGTTCAAGAAATGGGAAGTAAGCTAAAAATCAATTTCTTCGACAGGGCTAATCTAGCGTTCCTTGACAACGAGCAAGTTCACTTTATAGCAATGAAAGATATGAAGGCATCAATTGCGTCAGGGGTTATTGATAGTAATTCTTTATTCTTCGATAACAACCTTGGCACTAAAGAAGAGCTTGAAAAAAGCTGGATCGTTAAAGCAGAGGAAAGTTGGTTGAAGAGATACTTTCAGACGTCAAAAAGCGTATTATAAAGTAGCATTTCGCTAATTTACACTCAATGAAGAAGCTAAATTCATTACTATTTATTATTGCCACCATCTACCTGAGTAGCTGTGCCACTCAAAA
>DLQN01000077.1 GCA_002477595.1 Roseivirga sp. UBA7431 | reverse complement strand
GATTCAGCCCATATTAATCTTTCTCAAGATGAGATGAAGAAAATCAATGATTTGGATCGTGGGTATCGCTTTTTAGACGGTAAGTTCTGGGAAAGAGAAGGCGGATTATATACTGCTGAAGCGCTTTGGAATAACTAGTCGTTATTTCTCTTAATCATTTTGACGTCATCCAGACCAAAAAGATTCTGAAACCTGCCTTGACGGCAGACAGGCAAGTTCAGAATAACGAATCATAGCGAATAAAAAACCCCGACCTATTAGGTCGAGGTTTGGTAATCAAAAATCTATAAATCTTGTGATTATATTTTCTTGACGTCTACTGCGTTAGGTCCTTTGTTACCTTCGGCAATCTCGAAAGACACGGAATCACCTTTGGCGATTTCGTCAATTGTACCAGAAATATGAACGAATACTTCAGCTCCATTTTCGTCATCTACGATAAAGCCGAAGCCTTTCTCATCATTGAAGAATTTTACGGTACCTGTTCTCATTGTAATATGTATTAAAAGATGATAAAATAAATAAAGCTCAAAACTAGTAATTAGTTTGGGACTTACCATAATTAGAGGTATGAAAAGGCTATTTATCGTGCGCCACGCCAAATCAAGCTGGAATTCACCCCATCTCTCAGATTTTGATCGTCCCTTAAATAACAGAGGTAAAACAGATTTACCTGACATGGCAAGTCAATTTTTAGAATCGCATTATCAAGTAAACTTGATAATATCTTCACCCGCAGAAAGGGCTTGGACCACTGCAAAAGGCTTTGCCAAAACCCTTCAAATAGCAGATGAATATTTTCTTGATGACGAAAGATTCTACCATGCCAGTCCTTCAACTCTTAAAGAAGTCATTTCAAATGTAGATGACACTATTGAGCACCTTATGATCTTCGGACATAACCCAGGGTTGACCTCACTTATAGAGAATCTTTCAGATTTTAACCTCTACAACTTGCCTACTTGTGCTATATGTGGAATCGAATTTCCATTTGAGTCTTGGAAAGACATTCTCACCACAAAAGGAGAAAAGATCTATTATGACTTCCCCAAGTCTAGAGCATAAACTCGCTCAGGTCTTTATCCTCAATCAAGCCAATCAAGCGCTCAGTCACCATTTCTTTGGTAATTGAAACTTTCGCATTTGGCGGAATTTCTTCTGGAATATCAAAGAGGATGTCATTCAATAGCTTACTCACAACAGTCTGCAGTCTTCTTGCCCCAATGTTTTCTACTTCTGAATTAATCTGGAAAGCCAATCGAGCGATTTCTTTCAATGAGTCATCCGTAAACTCTAGAGAGACATCTTCAGACTGAATCAATGCTTCATACTGCTTAGTCAATGCATTTTTTGGTTCCTTCAGTATGCGATAGAAATCATCCACCGTAAGGCTATTCAGCTCTACTCTGATAGGAAATCTCCCTTGAAGCTCTGGAATCAAATCAGATGGCTTAGCTACATGAAAAGCGCCCGCTGCCACAAAAAGGATATGTTCCGTATGAACGATACCATGCTTAGTATTCACAGCACTACCTTCTACAATAGGGAGTAAATCTCGCTGAACACCTTCACGACTTACATCTGCTCCACCTCCTCCTTTTTTGCCCGTTGCAATCTTGTCGATTTCGTCAATGAATATGATTCCAGTATTTTCTGCTTTCCAAATAGCCTCTTCCTTTACTTCATCCATATCGATGAGCTTGGTGCTTTCATCTTCGATCAATAGTTTTTTGGCCTCAGCAATAGTGACTTTCCTTTTCTTCTGCTTCTTTGGCATTACGTTGCTGATCATGTCTTGAAGGTTAATCATAGACATTTCGTCCATACCACCACCAGCCATGCCCATTCCATTTGAAGAAGCATTAATTGAAATCTCAATTTTTCGATCATCAATCTCGCCAGACCTAATTTTTTCTCTAAAGCGCTCGCGTGTCTTTTCGTTCAACTCACCATCGCTCATTTGGGAGGCTTCTTTATCTTCTGATTGAAATCCAGTATTTGCCTTCAATGATCGAACGGGAGGAATCAAGGCATCTAGAATAATATCTTCAACGGCTTGCTCAGCTTTCTCTTTAACCTCTTCCTTTTTAGCATGCTTAACCAAATTGACAGCTTGTTCTACCAAATCACGCACCATGCTTTCTACATCTCTACCTACGTATCCAACTTCAGTAAACTTCGAAGCTTCAACTTTAGTAAAAGGGGCGTCAGCTATGTTTGCTAATCTTCTAGCAATCTCTGTTTTACCGACACCCGTTGGACCAATCATCAATATATTATTGGGCACAATCTCTTTTTGGATTTCTGATTTAACATGCATCCGTCTCCAACGGTTGCGCAGTGCAATCGCCACATTCTTTTTAGCATCAGCTTGTCCAATGATGTATTTATCAAGTTCGGCAACGATCTGCCGTGGGGTTAAATAACTTTTATCGATCATCTTAATTCTTGTTTATGACACCATCCAGATTCAAATTCATCTGAAGTGTATTACTGCCACCAACAGTATGATAAAGGGCCCTGCTGTAGGCAAATTCAAATCTTTTTACTTTGAACATAAAGCCAAAAGAAAAACCAGCGCCACCACTAGCATTCTCTAACTTAAGTTCTTGTCTTAGTAAATGGTTATAGCCAAATCTCAACTGAAAATTGGGAGAAGCCATTAGCTCAGCTCCGAATACTAATCTCCTAAAAATATCTTCCCCAAAACCAGGTTCATTATTCTGTCCAAATAATGAGTTGGTAGATGGGTCAAAAAAGGTAACATCTGACCTTACCAAGTTTCTGGCCGTTACCGAAAAGCGAAAGGGCATAAACTCGGGTTTATAAGATACGCCTAATTGAATGTCTGTCGGAAGTTGACTATTATTCTCTTCTGTATAGTCAGAGAGTAGAAAACCAATATTCTTTATCGCAAAGCCAATGGTTAGGTCCTTTTCAGGATGAAGAAACGTCCCCCCTACATCGAGCAGCATGGCAGAAGCCTGAAAGGAAGCTAAGTCCGAAACTGCCAGCTTCAGGTTAGCCCCAACACTAAAAGGACCGAAAGTCTGACTATTAGCCACTGAAAAGGCGTATTCATTGACACTAAAGTCACCATTTAAAAATCCTGCTTCATCGAAACTTTGAATATTTCCATAATTCAGATAATCCAAATGAAAAGCCCAAGTTCCGTAATCCTTGATAGGAGTAACGTAAGTCAACGAGGTATTCGAGATATCTGCTAAATAACCAAGCCTTGAAATGACGAGCTGATGCTGCATTGTATCATTCAGTAAGGCAGGGTTCGAACTTACTTGGGCTGGGTCATACCATCCTGAAGTAATATTGACTCCACCCAATGCAGCCATTCTCGCATTATTCGGAAGATTGAGGTATTCAAAAGCCCGACTACCACCAAGCTGTGCATTGGCAGATTGCCAACACAAAGAGAGACAGACTATCAGCACCAGATGGATTTTCCTCATTTAAAAATGGTAACTATTGAAAATACGCTGAATTTTAGTCCTCCACTATAAATTTGATAGGATTGTCAACTTTCTGATTTGTCAAAGCAATATCCAAAACCTCATTTGCCTTCTCTACAAAGTAGAAAGTCAAGTGCTTAGTGTATTGTTCATCAATCTCATTGATATCCTTTTCGTTTCTCTGGCTAAGTATTATCTCTTTGATACCAGCACGTCTGGCAGCCAATATTTTCTCCTTAACACCTCCGACTGGCAACACATTACCTTTTAGCGTAATCTCTCCTGTCATCGCAAGCTTATTTTTCACTTTTCTTTGCGTAAAGAGTGAAGCCAAAGCCGTCAGCATAGTGATACCAGCAGAAGGTCCATCTTTTGGAACTGCTCCTGCAGGCACATGCATATGCAAGTCATATTTATCAAAGACTCTATAGTCGATACCATAAGTGTCAGCATTGGACTTTAAGTAAGAAATAGCCGCCATTGCCGACTCCTTCATTACATCACCCAATTGACCTGACAAAGTGAGCTTGCCTTTACCTCGACTCAAGCTAGATTCGATAAAGAGAATTTCTCCACCAACAGCCGTCCAAGCTAAGCCTGTGACTACACCAGCATACTTGTTGTCATTGTAGATTTCCTTGTCGAAGCGTTGGCCACCCAAAACTTTTTCAATGAACTCAGTAGTAATCTTTTTAGGGTACTCTTCTTCCAAGGCGATAGATTTAGCGATACTTCTAATCACTGAACCAACAACTCTTTCAAGACTTCTGACACCTGATTCGCGCGTATACCCTTCCACAATAAATTGAATAGCTTTTTTGTCGAAAGAGACATCTCTCGATTTCAAGCCATGTTCCTTCTTTTGCTTAGGGATTAGATGTCGTTTTGCGATCTCTACTTTCTCTTCAATAGTGTACCCCGAAACTTCAATGATCTCCATTCTATCTCTTAGCGCGGGCTGAATGGTATCTAAAGAGTTCGCTGTTGCGATGAACAGCACTTTCGATAGATCATATCCTACTTCGAGGTAGTTATCAGTAAATTCATGGTTTTGTTCTGGATCGAGCACTTCTAGCAATGCTGAAGACGGATCGCCTCTAAAATTAGAGTTCACCTTATCAATCTCATCTAATACAAAAACTGGGTTCGATGAGTTAGATTTCTTTATGTTCTGAATGACCTTACCAGGCATGGCACCGATATAAGTTTTTCGGTGTCCTCTAATTTCTGCTTCGTCATGTACCCCACCGAGTGACATTCTGACATACTGGCGATCTAGTGCTTTGGCAATCGAACGACCTAGCGAAGTCTTACCTACTCCCGGAGGTCCGTATAAACATAAGATCGGTCCTTTCAAGTCATTCTTTAGTTTGAGCACAGCCAAGTACTCGAGAATACGATCTTTAACCTTCTCTAATCCGTAATGATCTTCTTCGAGTATCTTCTTAGCACGCTTTAAGTCTAGGTTATCTTCTGAGTATTCACCCCAAGGTAAATCGACCATCAGTTCAGCATAATTCATAGCCACTGGATACTCGGCAGCCATTTGATTCATGCGAAGAATTTTATCTAACTCTTTATCGAAATGCTTGGCGATTTTCTCTGGCCACTTCTTGCCTTTTGCCTTTCTTCTTAGCGCTTCAACTTCTTGTTCAGGGCCTCCATCACCAAGCTCGGTTTGAAGGACCTTCATTTGCTGGCGCAAGAAATAATCACGCTGCTGCTGATCGATGTCAGAATGGACTTTATTCTGAATTTCGTGCTTAAGCTCCAGCATTTGCACTTCTCTCATTAAGTATTGCAAAAGCTTTGTTGCGCGTTCAACACCATCATTTATCTCCAGTAATTCCTGCTTTTCTTTTAACTCTGCATTGATGTTGGAAGAAAGAAAATGCACCAAGAAACTTGGTTTTTCTATGTTTTGAAGGGCCACTTGGGCCTCTTTGGGAATCTCAGGATTCAGCTTCATGATACGGTTGGCTGTATCACGAATAGATTGAATTAATGCCTTTATCTCTTTGGAAAGCCTTTTGGGAAAATTCTCTAACAAGTAGGTGACCTTAGCTTTTATATAAGGTGCTTCAGAAGTGAATTCATTTACCTCAAAACGCTGCTTCCCTTGAACGATGATGGTCGTATTTCCATCAGGCAAGACAAGCATTTTAATAATTTTAGCTACCGTACCTACCTTGAAAAGATCATTAGGCTTGGGGTCATCAACTTGAGGATTCTCTTGTGTTAAAACTCCAATAATTTTATTTCGCTTGTAAGCCTGCTTCACAACCTTGATTGACTTCTGTCTGCCAACAGTGATCGGAATCATCACACCTGGAAATAGCACTGTATTTCTCACCGCCAAAATTGGAAGCTCATCGGGAAGGTCCGCTAGTTGTGTACTGTCCTCTTCTTCGGGAGAAATCATCTGAATGAACTCCCCACTCTCTTCCTCACTTAACTCTGCAGCCAAAATAGATTCTATTGTGTTATTGTCAATCTTCATATTGAGGTGTCAATTTGACACATAATGTTAGAATAATTACGTGCTATCCGTAATGCAAGCGCTATGCCAATCGTTTCGGTGTCATGAACTCCTTTTTCATAGTTCCGTAAAACGAATAACTTTGTTTTCATAAATTCACCTAGAATCAATCAATACCAATCCATGCTCAGACGAGGAATTGTCTTGACACTCATATTACTCAACTGCTCCTTAGCAGTGCATGGACAGTTATTCAAAAAACGGACTAAAACGATGGTGCTGAGCTCTGATTCGGTAGCCGTTGATATTTCTGACCTTGTTTTCCCAAACATCAATAAAACACCCGTTTACCTGAATAAAAAGCTTGAGAAAAAGATTGCCAAACTCGACCAAGAGCGTAACTGGCAAGCCCTTTATCCCGAATTAAAGAAGTACGTTTCGAACTTCGGAACACAGAACTTCGCGTTGCAAACCTATTACATCTGGCGACTAGCCAAGCTTACTGAAATATTTGGATCGCCAGAAGAAGCAAAACCACTTTACGCGCTTGTGCTGAAGCACTCTCGCCAAGGGCTTGATGTGCCCTCCATTACAGCTAGGTATGACTCCTTAAATAGAGATAAAAAGTCTTATTACGTACCCTTAGCATATTACTATGACCTTGTTGATTTCAGAAGGCAAGTCGATACACTCATCCCTCCCCGTAGTGTCCTAACAAGTATGGGCCCTCGAGTCAATTCGATGAGCGAAGATTATGCGCCAATGGTCTCAAGCAATGATTCCGTATTGATTTTCACATCAAAGAGAAATTCTGTGAATACTGGCATCAATAAATCTGTCAATGAAGATTTATTCTATACACTGAATACTGAAAATGGCTGGGGAAAGGCCGAAATGATACCTAACATCAACTCTAGATATAACGATGGATCTGGCTTCTTGTCGCAGAGTGGAAAATCACTCTTCTTCTCTCGTTGCGAGGCGCCCGATGGCCTTGGTAACTGTGATTTATATATGTCCAACTTTCAAGGAGACACACTATGGACTACACCTAAAAACCTTGGAGAGAAAGTTAACTCAGGTCAATGGGATTCACACCCAAGCCTTAACGCCACCGAAGACACACTCTACTTTTCATCAGACCGAAGGGGTGGATTCGGGCTTGCTGACCTATACTTCAGTGTCAAAGACAATCGAGGAAGATGGGGTGAAGCTCAAAACTTAGGCCCTATCATCAACACTCGAAATAACGAAGTGAGCCCATTTTATCATCGCTAATTCAATGTGCTTTACTTCAGTAGTAATGGACACTTGCTCAACTTTGGAGACTATGACATTTACAAAGCCTATAAAGAGAAAGGTCAATGGTCTGAGCCCATTAACATCGGCCCATTAATTAATGGTATCGGTACAGAATTCTACTTTAGCATTGATCAGCAATCCGAGTTTATATTCTATTCTCGGTCAAAAGAAGAAAGTATGAAGAACCTTGACCTTTATTCTTTTCCATTGCCAATGGCTGGGCAACCTTCAGCCACGACCAGGTTCAGTGGAAAGATTAGTGAGGTAACAGGAAAATACCAAAGAATGCCATTGTGTCTATTATTGACCTAGATGAGGGCATTGAAGTAGCACCGAAGTTCGCAAGAGATGACGGCACTTTTGAGTTTGACTTGATCAACGAGAGAAATTACTTACTGATCGTTCAGGGAGATGATTTCTTCAGGTTAGAGAAGCTATTCTTTCTTGATGGCGACACGGATTATGAAGGGGTCGTGGAACAAGTTGGCAGCAAAATTGAATTCTCCACAATTGAGTTTGAAAATGCCAGCTCCAAGATTCTGCCTGTGATGGAGACAGACCTCGATAAGGTGATAGACTTTCTGATTGATAACCCAACCTTCAATCTTAACATTTCAGGACACACCGACTCAAGTGGCAACGCTTTATCAAACTTAAAGCTATCTCAACAGCATGCTGATGCCATTAAACGTTATTTAATCAATAGATCTTCTATTAATCCACAAAGAATCTTCGCTATGGGATATGGGAGTGAGATGCCTATTATTAAAGACGAAAAAACCGATGAGGATAAAAAATTAAATAGGCGAGTTGAATTCGAAATCTATCGAAACCCGCCTAAAAAATAATTCAATGATGGTAATAACTAAGTTATATCCCGAATAGCTTCAGAATATCATTACCAAATACAAACACCATCAGCGTGAGCAAGATTAACATCCCAACTTTCTGAGCGCCTTCCAAAAACTTATCTGAAGGCGCCTTACCAGAAATCATTTCGTAAAGCAAGAACATTACGTGACCACCATCTAATGCTGGGATTGGTAGTAAGTTCATAAACGCCAAAATCATTGAAATAAAGCCTGTAGTAAACCAGAAGGCATTCCAGTCCCAAGTTTTAGGGAACATCTCTACGATACCAATTGGACCACTCAAGCTTCTTGCTGAAAGACCACCAGTAAACATTTTACCCATTGCCCTAGCATTCAAAATCACCATACCAAAAGCATCACCAGTTCCCTTTGTAACAGCTTCACCAAACGTATATTCTCTAATTTTAGTCTCAAGCAATGAACCTATTAATATACCAATTGTGGTATCTGCGTTTACAGGTACGTTAAACTCTAATAACTCACCTTCACGATCAATCTTGACAACTACAGACTCTCCAGCATAACTACTCAATACTGGTTTCATCTGATCCCAATATTCAATTTGTGTATCTTCTATATAGGTGATTTTATCACCCATTTGAATCCCTGCATTCTTCGCATTTGAATTCGCTTGATACTCCTTATCATCCAAGTAGGCCACTAAAAAAGGTAGCCTCGGATTAATATAATTGGCTCTGAACCCTTTATCACCAGACATAATATCAAGGGCATCACTTGGAACGTCTATTCTTAGTTTCTCACCATCCCTCAAAACCGTGTAGTAAGCATCAGATTCTAAGAAAACCGAAGGGTTGATTACTTCACTAAATCTTTCATATGATTCTCCATTGACATCGAGAATAATATCTCCTGTTTTGAAACCAAATTGCTCTCCATAGTCAAAGGCCTGTATTCCACTTTTTAATACAACCTCACTTGGAATATATTCATCACCAGTGTTATAAGTCAAAATGATCATTGCGGCCACACCTGCTATTACATTGACAATGACACCGCCCAACATAACGATCAGTCGTTGCCAAGCTGGCTTAGAACGAAACTCCCAAGATTGAGGTGGTTTAGCCATTTGCTCCTTATCCATCGATTCATCGATCATTCCGGATATTTTCACAAAGCCCCCAAGAGGGATAGCCCCTAAACCGTATTCTGTTTCACCCCTTTTGAATGAAAATATGGTGGGAGGAAAACCAATGAAGAACTTCTCGACCTTCATACCAAACATTTTGGCCGTCACCATGTGACCGCCTTCGTGTATCCCTACTAAAATTGAAAGCGCCAGCAGTAGCTGGGCTATTTGAACAATGGTTTCCATTAATTTTTATATGCTTTTGCTAATTCTCTAGTTTCTGTGTCGGACAAGACATAGTCCTCATACGTTGGCGTTTTGATAAAGGATGCCTTTGCCATACAATTCTCAATAAGGTCAGACATTTCCAAAAAGCCTATTTCATCTTTTAAAAACTTGGCTACCGCAACTTCATTAGCGGCATTCAAGATACAAGGCATATTACCTCCTTGTTTCATTGACTCAAAGGCCAATCCAAGGTTTCTAAATGTTTCCATATCCGGCTGCTCAAATGTTAGCTGCGGGTAGTCTACAAAATTGAATCTTGGAAAATCAGATTTGATACGATCAGGATAACTCAACGCAAATTGAATCGGCAACTTCATATCAGGTAAGCCCATCTGAGCTTTGATACTACCGTCCTCAAACTGCACCATTGAGTGAATAATGGATTGTGGATGAACAATCACATCAATTTGATCCATTCTTAGGTTAAAAAGCCATTTGGCTTCGATCACCTCCAGTCCCTTATTCATAAGACTAGCTGAGTCGATCGTAATCTTGGCACCCATATCCCAATTCGGATGTTTGAGCGCCTGCTCTTTCTTTACCTGAAGTAATGCCTCTCGATCTTTACCTCTAAAAGGACCTCCTGATGCAGTAAGAATAATTTTTTCAATTGGGTTATGAAATTCGCCAACCAAACACTGAAAAATCGCTGAATGCTCTGAATCCACTGGATAAATATTCACAGCTTTCTCTTGTGCTAAGCTGGTCACCAACTCCCCCGCCACAACCATCGTTTCTTTATTGGCCAAGGCAATGTTCTTACCGCTTTCGATTGCCGAAATTGTCGGTTTTAAACCTGCATAGCCAACCAATGCCGTCAAAACAATATCGATATCCTCCATTTGAACAACAGAATTCAAGGCATTTGCACCCGCATACACTTTGATGTCCAACGCATCTAGTGCATCAAACACTTGATCATAAAGACTTTCATTTGTGATAACAACTGTGTTTGGCTTGAATTCCTTTGCCTGTTCAATAAGCAATTGGCTATTGTTCATCGCAGTCAGCACCTCAACTACAAATTTATCTTGGTTGGCCCTGATTACATCAAGGGCTTGTGTACCAATAGAACCAGTTGAGCCAAGAATGGCGATATGTTTTTTTTCTGACAAATGGATTTATTTTTGACTTTCTACTCAGCCTAGGGCATTGCACCTGAATTGGCTGATAGCGGTGCAAATTTAGACCTTTTTAAAAGGTCACCAAATGCTATTGTCGATGAGTATTATAGAATACCCTTAGCCAACAAAATGGCTTTTAACATGGTTTAGCTTTAATACTTCTCATTTAACTTTAATTAACAGCTTAGAACAACCCAATTAATCTGCGAAACGTAAGTTTGAATAAGAAAAACTGATAACTCATCGTGCTCTAAATTTCAGTTGAAACCAAGAGCACTTTTTTAAACAGCTTTTAAAAGAAATAAATATGAAGAGCAAGATTGCTATTGTCCTGATTGCCTTTACAAGTGGAATCGCAGGAGCTTTTACTTATCAAAAACTATCTGGTATAAACACTATCACTGAAGTGATACGTGAAGTACCGGCAAACTTTCAGCAAGCTAATTACGAGTCCAGAGAAAGATATGAGGAAGCCTCACCTGCTATCCCTGTTGACTTTCGACTAGCGGCTGAAAAGTCAGTAAGTAGCGTGGTTTACATCAAAAACATTCAAAGAAGCCGAAGAAGCATGAGCTTTATGGAGTACTTTAATGGTGGCAGAAGCAGCTCAAATAGTGGCGTAGCCATAGGTTCTGGATCTGGTGTAATTTATTCTAAGGATGGATATATTATCACCAATCACCACGTGATTGAAGGAGCAGATGCTATCGAAGTTCAGCATGAGAAGAGAACTTATCAAGCTAGATTGGTAGGAAGTGATCCAAGCACGGACATAGCTGTACTCAAAATTGAAGCGAATGACTTACCCGCCATTGATCTAGCCCCTAGTAAAGATGTTCGAGTCGGAGACTGGGTACTCGCAGTTGGTAACCCGTTCAATTTAACTTCAACGGTTACGGCCGGTATAGTCAGTGCGATTGGTAGCGACTCGAAAGCGATTCGCGAAAACTTCCCTATCAAATTATATATCCAAACAGATGCAGCCATCAACCCGGGCAACAGCGGTGGTGCTTTGGTGAATACCGATGGAGAGCTGATTGGCATCAACACATCTATTATTTCACGCACAGGTTCTTATGCAGGTTATGGCTTCGCAGTACCTTCAGATGTAGTTGAAAAAATTGTGGAAGACCTGAAGAAGTATAAGGTGGTTCAAAAGGCATACACCGGAGCCGAAGTCATAGAGATTGACGAAAAAGTCGCCAAGGAAGAAAAACTGAGCAACTTAGAAGGTGTCCTCATCCAGTCCATTCGTAGAAGCGGTGCTGCTGACAAAGCCGGATTAGCATCTGGTGATGTAATCAAAAAAATTGGGAGCAAATCTATCTCGAGCAAAGCGAGTTTTGAGGAAGTCATCAATTCAATGTCGCCTGGAGACGAGATAAGAATTCAATATGAACGAAGTAACCGACTGTATGAAGCCGATTTAACGCTTGAAAATATACTGGGAAATACGGATATCCTCAGTAGCGACAACTCTCTTAAAGAGGATGACATTTATTTCTCAGGCTACCTAGGGGCAGAGTTTAGAGCACTCACCGAATCCGAAAGAGAAAGCTTAAGACTCAATTATGGTGTGAAGGTGAGCAAGATTGACATGGAGAGTGGTTTCTTTAGAAAACTTGATGACATTGAGGAAGGAGACATTATTGTTGCGGTGAATGGGAAATACGCCAATAATCCAGCCGCACTGGCCAAGTACATTGAGCAATATTATGGAAAGATATACTTCCAAATTGTAGATAAAAGTGGAAGACAAAGAACCGAGACCTATCGGTTCAGCAGATAACAAAAAAGCCCGACTCATTCGAATCGGGCTTTTTTATGCCTTGAAGTGTTGGATACTATTGCTTATTGAATAATAACAAGCCGCCTCTACCAATTTGTCTTAATGAGAGTTTTTGGGCTGTGATTCCATTTATTTCATAACAGTACTCAGTATCAACCTTCCCTATCTTAGTCAATTTCAAATATTGTGTATTGCTATTCACTGGAACAGTCTCTCCGCATTGAGGTGATGTATTATTCATCGAGTAGGCATATGTATTCAGTAATTCACCATTGTAATATTTTTTACAATTACCACCACTGGTGAAGACCCACTTGCTCTTAGCGTCTTTTTCTGTTATCCAAGTCCCTTGAATCTTCTGATTCCAGCGGGAATGAGAAACTTCCTTCTATTGACCGCAAGCCTCTATAGACAAAACGAATAAAAAAGCGATTACAAAAAGCGTTTTCATGAAGATGACATTTAGATCATAACTCCACATTAATTAATCAAAATTATTATTACAAGAGTTGGAGCATAGATAATATACTTTCTCTTATCATTAGCCTTCAATTTGTCAAAGTAGATTTCCTAAAACCTCTAAAGGGAACCAGCCTCATTGTTAAAAGTGACATTGGTACTGACGTAATGATCAATACCAACAAAACATCCATTCTATAGCCCTCAAATAAAAAATCAGCTATTGAAAAGAATAAAAGGTAGTAGAAATAAGAAAGAAGCCACTTAATATACAATTGGAGTTTATCAAGTCTAGGGCTTAATAATGAGTACAATAAATAGTAAATGCAATAGACCCAACCAGAGATTACCAAAGTCAAGCCCAAGCTCGAAAAGTAACCAGTCGAAAGGTCAATCGATGATGAATAGTAAACCACTGGCTTTAGCGAGATGATATGAAAGTATTCGATCAAAAATTTGAAAGTAACATCTAATAGAATGATCACCCCAACTGTAGGTATCACTGCTAACAGCAACTTCCCCGTCTGTTTTTTCAATGATTTGTGCTATTTTTTTCGTAGAAAACTCTCAACATAATGTACTTGCCATTATAGAGATAGCTCTTATCTACCAAGAATACATTTTTTCCGGCTTTCGTAAGAATCTTTTCAATTTCTTCTGAGGGTGTGTTATTGAACCAATTCTGATCAAAAACTTCCCGGCTATAAAAATAGTCCATTGTAACATCAAAGTATTCAGAATCCCAATTATCACGGCTTACTTCCTTTGGGCTGAAATAAAAAACAAAAGGAAAAGTAGATCTTTTAGCCCATTTAAACCCATCGCAAGAAGCACAAAACCTAAATTGACGTATAGAATACATCCTACTCACGTCATTAGGATATCTTGATAGAGGCTTATAAAAATCCTTCTTTCCAAGGTCTACAACAGTATTATAATCTGGTTCGAATAAAATAAAGACACTATCACCCGCAACTTCTACCTGTGCAAAACAAACAGATTGGCTTATGATAGCCAATAGGAAGCAATTATGAACACTTCGCACTAAGGACTTCCAACTCTTCATATTGTCTCGTGTAAGCATCGTATTTGGATTTTAAATCATCACTTAATTTATCCCATTCTGTTGTCTTTTTTAGACCCACCCAAGACAGAGCTATATAAAAATCGTTCCAGTTCCATGGGAACGCATCACCGTTAAGTGGGTATACGATGGGATCTACAGCAATATAGTTCTTGTAGGAATCTGAAACCAAGTCACTACTCAATTCTCTCATAGATTCAACCATAGATGTTAAATAGTAGTCAGCCATGAATTCGTGCTGCCAACCCGCGGCACTGGTAGTTGGTGGAAACTCATTAATATATTCCCAAATGAGTTGAAAACGTTCCTTTTGCGGGTTTTGTGCTATATACGCTTCAAGAGCATCTTTTCCATTAGCTTCCACAATCATGGCATACAATTCAGCATGAACTGTTTCATGCAGTATAGTTCTTGCTATACCTAATTTAGACCTATTCAGACTCTGAGAATTCAAAGTAATAGTGACCTTTGCTTTAATAGTAGAGCCAGAAAGAGCCGTATTACCATTGGCCTGAACGTCTCTTGTCGGGTCGTTGAGATTTTGTATGTCGAGACACAATTCAGCAATAGGCCTTTCACCTAAGAATGATCCTAAGTTGTTAAAAGCTACATTGTTTTGTTTCATAATCTCCCATATACCTTGGACACAATCATTACCGATAAAACTCTCTGATTCACAAATGTCTTGCTCCCAATCATCAGCTCCTGGAGGCAAAAGAATAGGCACCTCACCATCACCAGTATCACAATTGCTTCCGTCAGGTGATTCAGTATGAGAGTAATAACTGTATTCATAACAGTCCTCTTCCATAGTGTAATAAAAGTCCGAACTAGAATATTGGCCTTCAACATAAGTATCGTAAGGGTTTTTTACAAGATAGTAATCACAGCGCTGGACAGTAACGTAGGTACCCCCCGTACCACCTGTACCAGGCCCCGACAAAGATCCAGGTCCACCACCTGAACTACCATCACTCGAATCAAAAATGGTTTGAGTGGGACAATCTGGGTCACTACTCACCATTCTTACGTTGTTAGGCCCCAGATTAACATCATAATCTCCACCAGATAAATTGCTTGAACTCAAAGGGATCTTAGTTACAAGGCCCACAAAATTCTCCAGCGAGCCCGTGAATAAATAGGTTGTAGCAAAAGCGGAATCCAACTCATATTTCATTAAAAAAGGTTTATAAGGGCTCCCATCTGGAGTAAACTTGATCACCAAATTATAAAATATCGTAGGATCTTGTTCTGACGGGCTCACATTAAAGGTATACGTCTGCCCACCAACCGAATCTATTGATTGCAAAATCTTATCCCAATCAATCTCGAATTCACTTTGAACATCAGAGCTATTCATGGCGAGCCGTTGTGTACCGTTGCTTAGGCCAAGTTTACCTAATAAAGTACTTGTCACCTTAGGTATATCTTCTGCTTTGACTACTCTTCTTTTGGTTTCGTTAACAATTGGAACGGTTTCGATATCAGGCTGACAATTTGCCAACAGAAGGACTGAGAACAGAATAAAAATGTAGGATTTGGTTTGCCTCATCGTAATAGTGTGTGATTCAAAAGCAATTAAACAATTAATTTATTATATCAGAACTATTATATATTACATTTTATAATAGTATTTCACTTTTACTATAATAATATTTTTTTATACCACAATAATTTAGCCCTCATCAATAATACTATTGAATTCCTTTCTATAGGTGGAAGGACTCTTTCCAGTAAACTCTTTGAAAGACTTATTAAAGTGAGAGAAGTTATTAAACCCACTTTCAAAGCTTACTTCTGTAATAGACATGGACGTCTCTGCTAATAGTTTGGAGGCGTGTACTACACGGAACTCGTTGACAAACTTGGTAAAGGTCTTTCTAGATATCTTCTTGAAGTAGCGACAGAAAGCGGGTACCGTCATACTTACCTTATCAGCAATCTCGTCTAGCGAAATGTGTTCTTTAAAGTTCGATCGGATATGATTGTAGACTAAGTTCATCCGATCATTCTCTTTAGAGTTTACCGCCACAGCTACGCCATCTGCATTTAATACCGTGTACTCTTGAGACTCTGCTAACTCCTTTAGAATAGATAAAAGTCCAATAAGGCGGCCGTATTGATCGGCCCAAGTTAATGCTTCAATTTTCTTCCCTACACTTTCTTTGATGGCACCATTAAAGGCAAGGCCTTTTTTAGACAGTTCAAGGAGTCTTTTCACAAGACCCATTTCAGGAATATCAAAAAAGTTGGTTCCTAGAAAATCCTGTTTGAATTGAATTACTGTCTCTGATTTATTACCACTATGGCGGTCTGTAAAACCATAATGAGGTAGGTTAGCACCCATCAAAATTAATTCACCATCATTAAAATAAGACATATGCTTACCGATATGGCGCTTTCCACTACCCCCATTCACATAGACTAGCTCGAGTTCAGGATGAAAATGCCAATTGGCTAGTTCATTCTCACAAGAATTAGCATACCTCCTAACAAGGAAGCTACTACCAAATGCTGGAGAAATCTGCTCTAAAGATGGCTTTGCAGCCAAGGTCTGCTTACTCATAATTGAATAACCAATTTATACTCGGTAAGTTCAAGAAATATCAACAAAATTAACACTAAAGTGTTCTTAATTACCATTAATAAGTGACACATGACATAACTCGGTTAATATAGCACACATATTGACCAATTTTGGAGTAGTGCAGGCACCACCCCTCACATACCTTTGTTTCATAATTAGTTTAAACACTAAACAATTGTAGAATGAAAACAATGAGAAAAGTATTGTTGACTGCTGTAATGGTTATGGCATCAACGCTCGTAATTGCTAATGACACTAAACCAAGTGTTAAAGTAGAGAAAGTAGGAACAAAGTCTGTGGTAGTTTCTACCAAGGGACTAGGTGAAGCTACGGCTCATATTCAACTTAAGGATGAAAACGGATCAATATTATACAGTGCACAATCAGAAAAAGGACAAAATTTTGCGAAAAGGTTTGACCTAGCTGCGCTCGAAGCTGGTAACTATACCATCGAGGTTGAAAATGAGATGAGCTTTACAGCTACACCATTATCTATTAATGCCGATTCGGCATGGGTTAATGGTGAAGATCAAGTAACAATCATCAAACCTGTAATTCGTCAGAATGGTGAAAAACTAGACATCATCATGCCAGTTGCAAACAACGATGAAGTATCAGTTACAATTTTCGATAGCAACTTCAAAAAGTTGTCAACGGAAAGCTTCAATGGCGAAGCAATGAAAAGGTTTGACCTTTCAAAGCTTGAGCAAGGATCATATACAGTTAAAATGAGAACAAACGGTCGAAACTTTGTGCAATCTGTTTCGATTAAATAATTAGGATTAGTTAGATAAAAAAGGGGCCATTGGCCCCTTTTTTTTATACCCTTTCTGTGCACTAACTGGCTAAACCAGTTTCATTTTCATCTTCTTCCTAAGTTCATCCATTGAGTTGGCGAATTTAGAATCGATATCCATCATATCACTTACCGACTGCACTGCGTGAATGACCGTACTGTGGTCTCTACCTCCAAAATGGTAGCCAATAGATTTCAAGGAATGATTTGTGTATTCTTTACATAAGTGCATTGCTACTTGTCGTGCAATCACAATTTCCTTCTTCCGCGTCTTGTCTTTCAGGTCTTCAACGCTAATCTGGAAAAACTCTCCAACAGTTTTCTGGATGTAATCAACCCCCACTTCAGACTCAATATCATGAACGATATTCTTAAGCGTCTGCTTGGCTAATTCTAGGTTGATTTCTGTCTTGTTGAGCATAGCATGTGCAATCAGCGATATCAATACTCCCTCTAGCTCACGAACATTCGTGTCCACACTGTAAGCCAAGTATTCTACCACATCATCTGGAATATCAATTCCATCTGCTTCCATCTTGCGCATAATAATCGCCATTCTGGTTTCAAAATCTGGCATCTGCAAATCCGCAGTAAGCCCCCATTTGAACCTTGATAGCAACCTATCTTGCAGTCCCTTCAAATCTCTTGGTGCTCTATCACTTGACATGATAATTTGCTTACCATTTTGGTGCAAGTGATTAAAAATATGAAAGAACATTTCCTGAGTTTTCTCTTTACCCGCAAAGAACTGCACATCATCGATAATGAGTGTGTCTACTTGCAGGTAAAAATTGGTGAAACTCTGAATATTATTATTTCTAATGGCGTCAGTAAACTGAGTGGTAAACTTTTCAGAAGAAACATACAAGACGAAATTATCTTCTGAATGCTGACTAACCGTGTTACCGATGGCTTGAACCAAGTGAGTTTTACCCAAGCCAACACCACCATAAATCATCAAAGGATTGAACGAAGTAATCCCTGGCTTCTCAGCGACAGCAATACCCGCAGACCTTGCCAGTCTATTACAGTCCCCTTCAATGTAGTTTTCAAAATCGTAATTCGGATTAAGATTCGAATACCTCGAGTCTTTGTCCAAAGACTGCATTTTAAATGGGTTGATCATCTCAGGCTCCGTAGGTTGCCTCCCCCATTTATTATTCTGATTCTTATTCTGATTAGGCAAAGTCACCATGTAAGGTTGATTTTGCACACTTCCACTATCCACAATTACGGAATACTCAAGTTTTCCTTCCGAACCCAATTGATTTTGTACACATTCCCTCAGGAGGTGTACGTAGTGCTCTTCAAGGTATTCATAGAAGAATTGACTCGGCACTTGAATAGTAATTGTCGATTCCTTTAGCCCTAATGCTTTTATCGGTTCAAACCATGTCTTGAAACTCTGCTCTCCAACCTGACTCTTGATGAATCTGAGGCAATCCTCCCAAACCGATACTTCACTTTTTACCATCTAATCATTCTGCAATAAGGCGTTAACATATTTTTTAGGCGGGGAACAAAAATGATAAAAATTAAATGAACATGAAAGGTGAAACGAGCTCAGGAGACAAAATAGTTTTCCCCTTTAAAAAGCGATTATCCACATATTTTTTGTGGATAACTATTGCCGTCCACTCATAATTATATTGAAACAAGGTAAATATCAATTAGCTGTAATTATCTTAAAGCCGTAAAGAAAAGGCTTATTTTAGCACGAGTAAATTGAAGGAAATGAAGGAAAAAATGTTTGCCAATTTCGAGCCGCAGACAGCCGAGGCATGGAAGTCAAAACTGGTCGAAGATCTTAAAGGAAAACCTTTTGAAGACTTACTTTGGAAAAGTCAGGGATTTAAGGGAAAACCCTTTTACACAAAATCTGATTTACCCCATCCACTACCGAGTGTAGCCAATATTCATATACAGCCAGAAGCCTTCGGCAATCGCTATTGGACCAACTATCAACTGTTCAATGTCAATGATGAAAAGGCAGCAAATGCGAAAGCACTAAACGCCCTTAATAACGGTGTTAGCGGCATTCTTTTTGAGCTTTCTGGATTGCCAGACTTCAATTTCCTGCTAAAAAACATTAATCTCGAGTATTGCCAAGTTTCATTTCAATCCCAAGCAATTGAAACTGCTACCTTATACAAGGGTTACTTTGACTACCTAAGTCAACTAGGTATCGACTTATCGAAGGTATCAGGGTTCATTAAAGGAAATGGCACTTTCTTCCAAGACGCGATTGCTGGACTGAAAACCTGTGTAATTAAGGCCAATACTCATGATGGCGAACTGGTAACCGAACTCACTGAGCTTGTTCAATCAGCTATTCAACTCACCGAAGACTCAACACTATCAAAAAAAGCCAGTTTTAATTGTCTCGCCTTTGAAAAAACTATCTCAAAAGATTACTTCCTTGAGATTTCAGGGCTAAGAGCACTTAGAGAAATCGTTAATGCTGTTGCTGAAAACTTGGGTATTGTTCAGTATCAATGTAGCATTTTAAGTTCATCTCCAGCATGGACCGAGCCTATTGAAGACAAGCATGGTTTCATGTTACAAGCCACTACAATGGCCATGTCAGCAATCCTTGGTGGCGCTGATGGCCTATTGATCAATCCATTCTATTCAGTATTTCCTAAAAACCACATCTTGGCCGAGCGCATGGCGCGCAACATATCAAATATCTTATCCGAAGAATCTTACCTAGGTAAGAACGTAGATCCAGCAGCAGGTTCATACTATCTAGAAAGTGCGACTGCAGAATTAGTGAGCTCAGTCCTCAAACACATTAATACCCCGAGCGCATCCAACTCGAATCAAACAAAACCTACTGTCCCTGTAAACTGGGAAACAGCCGAAGGGATATCAGTACCCCCAATAATTTCGGCAGATAACCTCATCAATGCCGAACACCTTGAATTCATTGCAGGTAAGCCCCCTTACTTACGCGGGCCATACAGCTCTATGTACACGGTTAGGCCTTGGACAATCAGGCAATATGCTGGTTTTTCGACAGCTGAAGCCTCTAATGCATTTTACCGGAGAAATTTAGCTGCTGGACAAAAAGGGCTTTCCGTAGCATTCGATTTGGCTACTCACAGGGGTTATGACTCTGATCACCCAAGAGTAGTTGGTGATGTTGGAAAAGCTGGTGTAGCGATAGATTCCATACTCGATATGGAAGTATTGTTCGATCAGATTCCATTGGATAAAATGTCTGTGTCCATGACGATGAATGGTGCAGTGATTCCTATCATGGCATTTTACATAGTCGCGGCAGAAGAACAAGGCGTAGATAAGTCTTTACTCAGCGGAACCATTCAAAATGATATTTTGAAAGAGTTCATGGTGAGAAACACATACATCTATCCTCCTGCACCTTCTATGCGGATCATAGGAGATATTTTCGAGTACACTTCGCAGCATATGCCGAAGTTCAACTCGATCAGCATTTCTGGATACCATATGCAAGAAGCTGGTGCTACAGCTGATCTTGAATTAGCCTATACGCTAGCCGATGGTTTAGAATACCTCCGTACAGGAGTGGCTTCTGGCCTAGACATCGATACTTTTGCTCCGAGACTATCATTTTTCTGGGCAGTCGGCATGAATCACTTTATGGAGATCGCTAAAATGAGAGCGGGAAGGTTACTATGGGCAAAGCTAGTGAAACAGTTTAATCCAAAGAATCCAAAATCCATGGCACTCCGTACGCACTGCCAAACTTCTGGATGGAGTTTAACAGAGCAAGATCCATTCAATAATGTCACACGAACTTGTGTCGAAGCACTGGCAGCTGTACTTGGGCATACACAGTCTTTGCATACTAATGCGCTAGACGAAGCCATTGCGCTTCCAACTGATTTCTCTGCTAAAATCGCAAGAGATACACAAAAGTATCTTCAATCAGACACTGGCATCAATCGCGTAATCGACCCTTGGGGAGGTTCCTACTATGTCGAATTTCTAACAGATCAACTGGTAGAAAAGGCTTGGACCTTGATTGAAGAAGTGGAGGAAATGGGTGGAATGGCAAAAGCCATCGAAGCTGGTCTTCCAAAAATGAAAATTGAAGAAGCCGCTGCTCGTAAGCAAGCACGTATAGACTCAGGAAAAGACGTTATCGTTGGCGTGAACCAATATCAGGTCAAGGAAGAAACTGACATTGATTTACTCGAAGTTGATAACCCTGCTGTGTGCAAATCTCAATTAGAGCGTTTAGCGAAGTTAAAAGCGGAGAGAGACACTGACGCGGTAGAAAAAGCATTAGGCGCAATAACAGCATCTGCGAAAACTGGAGATGGAAACCTACTTGATTTAGCTGTAAATGCAGCTAGAAAAAGAGCCTCATTAGGAGAGATTTCCATGGCTATGGAAAAAATATTCGGGAGACACAAAGCTGTGACACAAACCATTTCTGGTGTATATTCGAGTGAAGTGAAAGACAACGCAGACTTTAAGAAGGCAAGAGAAATGGCTGACCAATTTGCAGAATTGGATGGCCGAAGACCCCGTATCATGATCGCTAAAATGGGCCAAGATGGGCACGATCGTGGTGCCAAAGTCATCGCCACCAGCTTCGCAGACCTGGGTTTCGATGTAGATATAGGGCCTTTGTTCCAAACACCAGAAGAAACAGCACTTCAAGCAGCTGAGAATGACGTGCATATGGTTGGAGCATCTAGTCTTGCTGCCGGACATAAAACATTGATCCCTCAATTAATTAATGAATTAAAAAGGCTCGGGCGAGAAGACATTATGGTGATTGCAGGTGGTGTAATCCCACCTAAAGACTATGAATTCTTGTACGAAGCTGGTGTTTCAGCTGTATTTGGTCCAGGAACTGTCATTGCTAAAGCAGCTCAAGAGATCTTAAGACAAATGATGGAAGATTGAGCCTTACAATAGACAAAATTGCGTGGATAGAGATAAAGGATAAAAAAATCCTTGTCGCTCGAAGCAAAGGCAAAGAGACCTTCTATATACCTGGTGGAAAAAGAGAAGCAGGAGAAAGCGATCAACAGACTTTAATCCGTGAAATTGAAGAGGAATTGAGCGTATCACTAAAACCAGAATCTGTAAAATATTACGGTACTTTTTCGGCACAAGCACATGGGCATTCAGACGGCATAATGGTCCAGATGACTTGCTATGAAGGCAAATATGATGGTGAAATGAAGGCTGCATCTGAAATTGACGAGATCTCTTGGCTACCTTTTGATAAAATGAACCAAACTTCGCATGTAGACAAAATCATCTTTAAAGATTTAAGAACAAAAGGTCTTCTTTAATGCCTCTGCGTAAAAAAAACATGCATCAACTTTAGAGATTCGAAATAATCAGATTTCTTTGTTAAACATTTCAAGAGCAACAGGTCAAATGCAAATCTTCGAAGTAGCGAATAAAAAGAGTGCCAATGAATTTCTAGACGTGGCGCGCGTTATTTATGCTAATGATACGGAGTGGGTTTGCCCTTTGGACAATGACATTCGTAATGTATTCAACCCAGCTAAAAATTCTTTCTTCAATCACGGTGAGGCTATTCGTTGGATATTAAAGGATGACGAAGGAAAGTTGATAGGGCGTATTGCAGCATTCATCAATGAGAAGAAGGCCAACTACGGTGATAAACGTATTGGGGGCCTTGGCTTTTTCGAATCTATAGAAGATAAATCTGCTGCAACACTCTTATTTGATACGGCCGTAACTTGGCTGAAAGAAAGAAAAGTAAATACCGTAGATGGACCTATCAATTTTGGGGAAAACGATCAGTTCTGGGGACTTTTAGTTGAAGGATTCACCTCCCCTTCTTATGGTATGGCCTACAATTCCTTTTACTATCAGAAATTCTTTGAAGACTATGGCTTCAAAGTGAAGATGGAGCAAATGACGAATAAGTTCTTTCTTAAGGAAGGTCTTAGCCCACGATTTGTTAAAATCGCCAAATACATCGTACAAAGAAAACCGAGCATTACTACAGAGCGCTTTGACCCCAAACGTATAGACAAGTATGCCGAAGACTTCATGTACATCTACAACGCAGCATGGGCTGAGTTCGAAAACTTCACACCCATTGACAAAGAGTACGTATTAGAAGCCTTCAAAAAAATGAAGCCCGTACTTGATCCTAACTTGGTGCAGTTTGCTTATGTCAGTGGTGAACCTGCCAGTTTCGTCATCTCGTTACCGGATGTAAATCAGATCTTCAAGCGTTTCAATGGCAAACTAAACCTGATAAATAAGGTTAGATTTTTACTTCTTAAGCGTAAGAATATTATTGATCGAGTTCGCGTGGTCGTTATGGGAACTCACCCTAAATTTCAAGGAATTGGTTTAGAGTCAGTTATCACCTATAAGTCATTTGAATACTCTTACAATAACACCCCTTTAAACGAAGTTGAATTAAGCTGGGTGGGTGATTTTAACGATAAGATGATCGCAATACACAAAGGCCTTGGTGCCGTGCCTTCTAAGAAGCACATCACCTATCGCATGGAACTTAAGTAGCCTTTTCTCCGAAGAATAACTTCTCCGAAGAACCTCCAAATACCTCCCACAATGCGATCAGCCCAACTAGGCTGTACTCAACGATTACCACTTCTATTCTATCCGTATACTCCCCTCCTAAGTAATTGGCATAAGTCAAAAAGATGAGGTAAGACCATAAAAACGGAAAGCGGACTTTAGAAAATACCGCCACAGCCAGCAGTGGAATAATATACCATGGATGGACAGTAGTAGCGAAGAGTAAATAGAGTGTCCACACCCAAACCATTTGCCTTGGCCAATCCTTCTTTTTACTGATCAATGAATAAAGGAAAATGGTAGCCATGGTAGCGTACATCATCCACTTACCTGATTTGGCAATAATATTATGACCCGCTGTTTCAAAACCATACCACCTAGCGAGGTAGTAGATGCTTCCATTAAATTCGAATTTCTGGAAGTAAAGCTCAATGCTATCCTTAATCGCCCAAATATGAGCTGTATTGATCAATGGCAAGAAAGTAACTGACAATGTTGCCCCTACAATAAGTCCGTAAATCATTGTCTTTTTGAAACCAATCTTTCGAAGTAGCAAAGGCAAGAAAATGAGAGGTAGAAACTTTGTTGCAACCGACAGGCCGAAGAATATAGCCGACTTATGAAGTTTGCCTTGCTCATATTGCCAAATGGCCATTAACAAGAAGTAAACCATGATACCTTCAAAATGCAGGTTTCCAGTTACCTCAAAAAGCACTAAGGGATTCAATACATAGATCAAACCGTAGGCCTGAGGGAGCTTATAATGCCTAAGTAGTTTTCTAATCAGCGAAATATTACCGAGTTCAAATACAATCATAATCACTCTCAAAATCACTACAGACCAAACGATTGACCCAGGTGAAAAGAGGGTAGAAATAAAGAAAATGACTTGATTGAGGGGAGGGTAAACTGTGAAGTAATCAGGCGAATTCAACTGATCATAAAGCCCTTGTGTAATTCCTGTTAAACCCTGACCCAGATGGTGGGCAGGAAGGTATTTATAAGGGTCCTCAAAATTGAGCAGCAATCTTCCGTCCCAAATAAACCTATATACATCGTCCGAGAGTTTCGGTAAAGAAGCGATAAGTAATACTCTTAGTAATACACCCCAGTAATAGCCTAAGTCAACCTCTTCAGTACTCGTATTTCTAATGATAACTACAACTGATGCAAAAAGTAGCGTGTAAAGACTGAGCAACAACCATGTGTTTTCACGGGCAACAAAGTAACCAATGTAAATGGTCAGCCCACCTGTTAAGATGTAAGCCAAGTTTACCCACGGAGAATTCTTGTTAAGCATGTCGTGTATGCTGTACTGTGTAATAGAACACCAGCAAAAATCCTAAACTCAAGAGTAAGTGAAAAGGAAGTAGGACAAAATCATTGAAATAAAATGCCAAAACCAGTCCTCCGATGAAATAGATACCCAAAAATCCTTCTAAGGCTGTTAACGGGTTAATCTTCTTTTTAAAGTACTTGTTACCCTTCCAAGTATCTTTTTTACCCGTAATATTAAACTTTGGCGTACGCACAAATGGTGTTTTCTTACCAATAAGCCCTTCAAATACAGCAACCGCATTATGTACGCTGAGCCCAAGAAACACAGATAACAACATGAACATTTGAGGCACAAATTGCTTAGCTGTCTTCCAAAACCCTTCACGTTTTTCTCTGAAACCATTCCAGTAAAAGACGACCAGGAAGGCATAGCCCATCAGAAAAACCATCGAGATGTTCATCAAAGTTTCCCAATTATCAGATAAGTTTCTTATCAATAATACGGGGACACTCAGAACAGCAGTAATCACAATACAAATAAAAACGGCAGAATTGAGTAAGTGAAACGTAGCATGAAATTTTGTCCTTAGGGACAATGATGCTTTCAGTACTTTCGGCAAAAGCTTTATACTAGTTTCCGCAGCACCTTTTGTCCAGCGGTATTGCTGTGACTTGATGGCACTCATCGCTGCAGGAAGCTCTGCGGGGGCCACAATATCTGGCGTGTAGAAAATCTGCCAGCCTTTCAGCTGAGCTCTGTAACTTAAATCAAGGTCTTCGGTGAGTGTATCAGCTTTCCATCCACCCGCATCTTCAATGCATGTTTTTCTCCAAACCCCACCTGTACCATTGAAATTAAGAAAATGACCTCCTTGAGATCGACCATTTTGCTCTACAAAAAAGTGGGTATTCAAACCGAAAGCTTGAAGCTTGGTTAGCATGGAATAGTCTTCATTGATATGTCCCCAACGCGTTTGTACTACTCCAATTTTCTCGTCTTGCTGAAATTGTGGAACAGTATCCTTTAGAAAATTACGTTCTGGAACAAAGTCTGCATCAAAAATTGCGATAAACTCACCTTTGGCGATTTCCATTCCATACTGTAAAGCACCGGCCTTAAAACCCTTCCGCTCTGGTCGTTGTACTTGGGTAATATCTAAGCCTTTTGCTTGCCACTCTACAACTTTCTTGGCTATAAGCTCAACCGTCTCATCATTAGAATCATCTAGTACCTGAATCTCCAGTTTATCCTTTGGCCAATTAAACGATGCTATAGCATCTATTAATCTTTCTACTACATATAGTTCATTATAGACTGGCAACTGAACCGTTACCATGGGGTATACATAATCTTCAGTGATGACAGCTGATTTAGAAATGGTATTGTTCCGTCTAGCCTTTCTATAGATAAACACTAAGCTTAGCTGAGACAAGCTATAGATAAAGATGAACGACAGGGCGCTTGTGTATAAAATCAGTACGATGAGTTCAAGCCAATACATTACAAATACTTAAAAATCGTGTATAAAATCTTGTAGCCTGCCATAAAAGTACCTTTTACTGTGCCAGACACTTTGCTAACACCTATCCTCCTTTTATAGTTTACCGGAACTTCTGTCGTTTTGAATTTATGTTTTGCTGCTTTCACTTGCATTTCAACCGTCCAGCCATAGGTCTGATCTTCCATTTGCAATTCAATGAGTTTATCAAATTTAATAGCCCGGAATGGCCCTAAATCTGTGTATTTGACCTTATAGAATAACCTAATCAATGTAGTTGCTAGCCAATTTCCGAAAATTTGAGGAAAAGTCATTGAACCACCTTCTCTATTTCCTCTGGCCCTAGAGCCGATCACCATATCGACATCGTCTTCGATAATTGGCTTTATTAAATCGGGCAGTTGTTCTGGGTAGTCTGAATAATCACCATCTAGAAACACCAGGATTTCGGGGCGTCTGTTGATATCTTGCAAATAGCGTATTCCCTTCAGGCAGGCATTTCCGTAACCTGGCGTGGGCTCTGTGAGTACAGTAGCACCAGCCTGCTCAGCAACTTCAGTGGTATTATCGGTAGAGGCATTATTTACTACTATCACCTCAACCACCCAATCTTCAGGTATATCCTTGATCACATGACCGATAGATTTTTCTTCGTTAAAAGCAGGTATAACTACCTTAATATGTGGTCTGTCTTGGGTATTCAAAATTCCGAACAAAGATAAAAATAAACGAGGAGTAATAAGTTAGAAGCCTAGGTTATAGTTCCCCTACTATATTCATTAATCAGTGAATGTCATTTACCTTACACAAACAAAATAAATGCGTGGATAATAAAATATACCGATAGAAGATTATTATTGCGGCATAGGAACTTTAGAGACAGTGTTTTAGTTATGTGTATGTACATGTAAATAAAACATAAACGAAAGAAAACAAAAATGAATACCGTTGTACACAAATCAGATAGTAGAGGTTCTGCCGATCACGGTTGGTTGAGAAGCCGTCATACGTTCAGCTTTGCAGGATACCATAACCCAGACAGAGTACACTTTGGTGCTCTTAGGGTATTGAATGATGATACCGTTTCTGGTGGTAACGGTTTCGGCACACACCCACACGACAATATGGAGATCATATCCATACCATTATTCGGAGATTTGGAGCACAAGGACAGTACAGGCACCGGTGAAGTCATTAAAACTGGCGATGTACAGATTATGTCTGCAGGTTCGGGTTTGAGACATTCTGAATTCAATCATAGCAAGGAAGAAGAAGTACAGTTTTTACAAATCTGGGTATTTCCTAAAGAAAGGGACATCACACCGAGGTATGAGCAAAAGACTTTCGATCCAGAAGACAGAATGAATAAATTTCAAACTGTCGTTTCCCCTGAAGGAGCCGATGCACTTTGGATCAATCAAGATGCCTACTTCAGTTTAGCCAACCTTGACGCTGGTATGGAACTGAGCTATGAGGTCAAAAAGCCAGGCAATGGTGTTTACTTCTTTGTACTCAATGGAGAAATTAATATTGCTGATCAATCCTTAGACTTAAGAGATGCAGTTGGTGTAACAGACACTAGTGAAATCCACTTAAAAGCAAGGTCTTACGCTGAAGTGTTGGCAATTGAAGTGCCTATGGAGTTGAAGTAATAAAAAGAACCTTTTCATAAAGCCACCCCGAATAATCGGTGTGGTTTTATTATTTAGTAGAGCTCATAAATTGACTATATGTCCTCTGCTATGATGCATTAAAAATTGCAAAGAGTCTTAACCAAGAAGAACAGAATTGCCTGCAACTCCACTACCTTTACGCCATGAACAAAGATTATAATCTAAAAGAAGTTGTACTAGCTGCATTTGAGCAGTTTATGACCATAGAAGAATCGGATGCTGAAAAGCGTCCTGCTCCTGGAAAATGGTCTGCCAAAGAAATCATAGGTCACCTAATCGATTCAGCTGCTAACAACCAAGGAAGATTTGTAAGAGCCCAAAATTCTAATGACCTGATTGGCGTTGAATATAATCAAGATGAATGGGTGACTGCTCAGAACTATCAAGGAGAAAACTGGCATGATTTGATCATTCTATGGCGTCAGTTTAACCTTCATCTTGCACATGTGATGAACCAAACGCCAGATGACATCCGAACTATGGAGCGCACAAATCATAACCTCCACGTAATTGCCTACAACCCTGTTCCAGAGAATGAGCATGCTACGCTTGACTACTTTATGCAAGACTATGTAGTACACTTAAAACACCATTTGGGGCAAGTGAGGGAGGTTTTAGCGATGGGGGATAAAGAGTAAATGGGTACATAGTATTGAGCAGGGCGTATTGCGTATGGCTTTGCGGGTATCTACATAACCCTTTCTTTTGCTGAGCTTAGCGAAGCATCTAAAATAAAAACAACACACCGGGTTAATATTGTCAGATTTCTCGGTAAACTCGGCATAAAAAAGAGGTCACACTTGATCAGGCAACCTCTTATAAAATCTCAATACTAAGTACTAATTACCCAATACTAATCAGCTACTTTAATACTTTCATTACCGATGATAATTGCTGGTAAGTCAATTCTTCCCTCCTCAGGACCATTTTCCAAGTTCAATACGCCCCTTGGGCAAACTGCTGAACAAACACCACAACCTACACAACTGGCTCTTACAATATTCTGTCCTTTCTGCGCATAGGCTCTTACATCAATGCCTTGCTCACAATAGGTAGAACAGTTGCCACAAGAGATACATTGACCTCCATTGGTCGTAATTCTGAACCTTGATTTAAAGCGTTGGATAATGCCCATATAGCCTGCCATTGGACAGCCGAAGCGGCACCAAACACGGTTACCAAGCATAGGATAGAAACCTACACCGATTACTCCCGAGAACGTAGCACCAATGAGGAAACCATAAGGTTGTTGGAAATTCTTATAGATGTTCAAACCGAAGACTTCTCCAGTATTCCAGAAGTAGCCATAAATGGTCGCGGCTGTCATAACAAAAACGAAGATCATCACGGAGTGAATCAGCCATCGTTCTAACTTCCACGCACCTAATTTCTTTGAGGATAAGTGTCGGAAAGGATCACCAGCAGTTTCGGCCAAGCCCCCACAACCACAGACCCATGAACAATACCACCTTTTACCCACATAATAGGTAATCACCGGTGTCACTAGTAAGAACATTGCAATACCAACAATGAGGTAAAGGGTTCCTATGGGTTGGTATGATGGCTCTTGAAAGGCGTCCAATTGCCAATCATAGAAGAAATCATAATCTAGTGGCCATGTATTTTTGAGGTCAGTATTGAAATAACCTAAGTACTCACCACTGGTATTTGTAACATCGTTATAATTGAGTCCTGCTAATATCTCCGGAATCAAATAGGCCAAGAACAGCTGGCTGGCGATTACAACTAACGTTCTTATAAACTGATACCTGTTATGGCGGTATTTGAAAAGAAACTTGATGCCAAGTGAGGTAATGCATAGCGTATAAAGCGTACCATACAAAAACCATTGACTTGCAGGCTGACCCTTGAAAAACATACTCAATGGATCAAAAAGTGCTACAAAACCCTCATTCCCTGATGCTTTGAATCCAATATATTCCGGAAACCAATAGAGGATAATATAGAAGCCAGTAAGCACAATACCCGTTACCCAACCTAATGCCCCTCTGTTGGTTAAACTTTTAAAATAAACACCGTTATTCTTAATGCCTTCTGGCTGGTTCAGGTAGAGTCTTGCCGAATAAATCGTTGTTCCAATCAGAATCCCTAAAAGGGCAACCGGTAATCCGATTGCTGCAGGAATCCCCACACCTCCCCATGATAAAAAGAGGACTAATACTCCCAAACCAGCAAGCGCTAAACCTAACTTTTGGATAGCATCTGTATCCTTTGGGTCAGGGTTAGCGATAGATAAACTCGGATCTACTGATGACATATTTCTTGTAATTCTAATTTGAGACTAGTTGTAAAATTCTTTGCCAGCTTTTCTTCTTCACGCTGATGTTCGTACCATTTTCAGCATTGAACTGTGCCACGATACTTTCCTCATGTTTTTTAAAGAGTTCGGGATCAAAATTGGCATCCTTTAAATGTTCCAGGGCATATTGCACTGTTCTTCCGTCTTTAAACCACTTGTCAAAAGCGTGGTGTCTTAAACGAAAGCCGAAATTATTGACACCGAGTAATTGATCAGTTTCCTTATTCCAGCGAATTCTAAGGCATATTTTACCACTTTCATGCTCCCAATAAAAGTCATTTTCGTTATCCTTTGGTTTAGGCCAAACCCATCCATACGTTTGATATTCTATATCAAAGAATTTGGCTGAGTTGAACCAATGTCCTGGATCATATTTAGTAGGCTTCTTACAGATCGTTTCTGCCAAGGCCTCCCCCATCATTCTACCGGTATACCAAACTTGCTCAAGGCTTTTACGCTCTCCATTTGTTTCTCTGAATTCAGCACAGTCTCCCGCAGAAAAAACGTCTTTGATACTAGTCTCTAAATATGGATCCACCAAAACACCTCTATTCGTTTCAATACCCGAGCCTTCTAGAAATCCGATATTGGGAGAAACGCCAGCCGTAAGTCCAACAAACTGACAGGCAATTTCTTCGCCTTGATCCGTTAATACGGCCCGCGCCCTGCCATTGTCATCTGATAAAATTTCTTTGAGTCCTGTACTCAGTTTTAAATCAACATGGTGCTCACGGATGTGACGGTTGATCATTTCAGATTCTCCTTCAGGAAGTACATTGTTCCAGAAGCTACTTTCTCTCACCAAAAAAGTAACTGGAATATTTCGGCTGAGTAGCATCTCAGCCATTTCTATACCAACGAGCCCTCCACCAACGATAACTGCTCTAGAGATACCTTTGGTATACTTTTCCATAGATTCTAGGTCTTGGTAATTATAGAGACCCTGAACCGCTTTCAAATCTTGGCCTGGCCATCCAAATTTGTTTGATTTGGAACCTGTGGCGATAACAAGTTTATCGTAAACCATTGATGAACCATCCGCAAAAGAAAGTGTCTTAGCACCAGTATCAACTTTGTTGACATATGCTCGCTTGAGTTCAATTCGGTTCTTAGTCCAAAACCAGTCCTCATAAGGCTTCGTGTGCTCATATTTCATGTGGCCCATATAAATATACATGAGGGCTGTTCGCGAGTAAAAATGATCAGTTTCAGCAGAGATTACCGTTATCCGATGATCGCTCTTCTTTCTGATATGTCTCGCTGTGGTGATTCCTGAAATTCCGTTTCCTATGATTACAATGTGCTGCATGACAAGTCTAATAATACATATTATGAACTTTTGGTTCTCTGCCGATGTCGTACTAGAGACAGAAAGAAACATTAGTCTTTTGAATGTACTTAAAGATGAAGTCAAAGTGGGTAGCAGAGTCAAAAGAATTTATATCTGGCATGCAACCTTTGCTGATCCACATTATCTTTAGACCAAATAATCATTAAAGTGATGAAGAATTTAAAAATTATGTCTGTGCGATCTACCCTAATAGCACTTGCTATTCTGATGGTTACCACTTTGGCATTTGCTCAAGACCGACAAAAAATTAGTGTCGGTAGTTTTAATGCTTTAAGCGTGAGTGACGCCTTTGCCGTAGAAATTAGCGTAGGCAGTGAAGAGTCATTGGAAATTGAAATTGAAAGTCAATTTAGAGACGACTTAATCGTAGAAGTAAGGGGTGGCATGTTGATCATTGGTTTAGAAAACGGCCGTAAGAATCGCAGAATGCGTGAATCTCCAAAGGCTTATATCACTGTGAAAACACTTGATAGAATTCAAGTAAGTGGTGCTGTAAGTTTACGTACGCTGGATATTCTAAAATCAAAAAGCATGGAGCTTAATTTATCTGGTGCCTCTGTGGTAAGCTTGGAGCTTGAGACGGAAGACTTCTCTTTCGAAGCCTCTGGCGCAAGTGTAGTTAATATTGAAGGTTCCGCTAATACTCAAAAGATTAGAATGAGCGGTTCTTCTATCTATAGAGCTTATGACTTTAAAACTGTAGACGCTGACGTCCGCATAGGTGGAGCCTGTTCTGTAAATGTATATGTTACTGATAAACTTGACGTTCGTGCTTCAGGTGCATCAAGCGTAAGATATAAAGGTGGCGCTTCCGTGGATAGCGATACATCAGGCGCATCAAGCGTCCGTAAAGGTTAGATTATAAAGAACATATAATCATGACCGATTATATCCCTTGCTTAGAGAGGTTTCGATCTTAAAAGGCAGGGGAACTTTATTTTAGACCCTCCCTATTTATCTAAAAACTTCTGGATTAAATTGTAAGCAGCATTCATTGCTGGTAATTCACCGCTCTCAACTTGCTCGAGAATACCGGGTAAAGCTTGAGCGATTTTTTGGTTTTGATAAAATGCATGCCCGAGCATTTCGTTGACATTCTCTTTGAACCAATTCACTTGCTGTCGTTTTCTGTTTTCTTCAAGGAACCCATTTGCTCTCATAGCCTCATGATGCTCATTGAGCATCTCCCAGATTTCATCTAAGCCCTGATTTTGTAAAGCGGAGCAAGTCTTGACTTGAGGAAGCCAACCTGATGTGTCCATCGGGAATAAGTGCAGTGCACTCTGATATTCAGCCTTAGCTCTTTTGGCCGCCATCTGGTTTTCACCATCAGCCTTATTAATGACCACAGCATCGGCCATCTCCATAATCCCTTTCTTAATGCCCTGTAATTCATCTCCAGCACCTGCTAGCATGAGTAGCAAAAAGAAATCAACCATACCCTCCACGAGCGTTTCGGACTGCCCCACACCCACAGTTTCAATGAATATGATATCAAATCCTGCTGCTTCGCAAAGCAACATGGCCTCTCTTGTCTTACTGCTTACCCCCCCTAAGGTGGTGCCAGAAGCAGAAGGCCGAATGAAAGCCATTGGATTTCGAGCCAACTCTTCCATTCGAGTTTTATCCCCTAATATACTCCCCTTAGTTTTTTGACTGCTTGGATCGATTGTAAGGACAGCTAACTTTTTCTCTTTTTCAGTTACGAGGGTACCGAAAGATTCAATAAAAGTACTTTTCCCTACACCGGGAACGCCTGTAATACCGATGCGCATAGACTTACCTGTATGAGGTAAGATGGCCGTCATCAATTTTTCCGATGCTTGGATGTCTTCCGTCTTTTGACTTTCGCAAAGTGTGATCGCCCGGCTTAGCACCAGTCGGTCACCGGCTAAAACACCTTCAATAAGCTCTTCCGTTGTGAGTTTTCTACGCTTCATTTCTGGTTGGCAAGGTAATAATAATTTCAAATGTCATTTCCCCTTAGTTAATTGAGAATTAAGGGAACTCTAACATGCTAAAAACAATTGATTGAAAAAGAAGTAGTTTATTTGAATTCATAAACTAATGACATACTTAAAATACATCATCCCGGCAGTATTAATTCTTTTGACCATCGTTGGCTATCAAGTGTATAGGAGAGGGATTTATACTTTTTTAGGAAACTCTAACCTCGAAAGAGTCGATGCCCTTGAAGCTGAAAAGCTACTTTCTAAAAAGTCATACACCATCTTAGATGTGCGTGACGAGAACGAATTTGAAGTAAGTCACATTAATGGAGCACTTCGTTATGAAGAACACCTCCTTCAAAATCTAGACCCCAATAAACCACTGTTAGTTTATTGTACTGTTGGTGTTAGAAGTAACAGACTTGCAAAATCCCTAGCCGACCTAGGCTTTAAGAAAATTATAGAATTGAAGGATGGTTTGATTGGTTGGTCAAATGCACAACTGCCCATGGTAAATTCGTCCAATAAGTCTACGGATAGTATTCATGTCTATAATCAATACTTTGGTACGTTCTTGAAGAAAGGAACTCCGGTGTATTGATATGAAATCTGACTTACTCATCATTTTCGTCAAAAATCCAATGCTTGGTAAAGTCAAGACAAGACTAGCAGCGACCATAGGCGATCAGCGTGCACTTGCCATTTACAAACAACTCTTAGAAAAGACTAAGCAAGAAACAATCCATCTGGAAGCAAATAAGATCGTCTACTATTCAGATCATATTGATAATTCAGACCTTTGGGAAAATCAATCCTATGATAAAGAAGTTCAGATCCCTGGCGACCTAGGCATTAAGATGGCCTCAGCATTTGAAAAGGCTTTTCAAGATGGCTATCAACGCGTTTGCATTATCGGGAGTGACTGCTACGAAATGAGTCAAGCTCATTTAGAGTCTGCATTTAAAATATTAAAAAGTAATGATGCCGTTATCGGCCCAGCCGAAGATGGAGGATACTACACGATTGGCATGTCAAGGTTTATCCCCGAGCTCTTTGAAAAAAAGGCTTGGAGTACCGAGACGGTTGGGGCAGATACCATCAAAAACTTTGAAAACCTTGCACTTAGCTATGAGGTTTTGCCTACACTGAATGACGTAGATACTGAAAGCGACCTTGGCCCTTGGGCTGACGCAGTCATGAATTGATTAAAACATAAGCTTATGAAAAAGCATACCCTATTATTTCTTACTACAGTTTTGGTGACAGTTTTTGGCTGCGAACAACCTGCGCAAACTTCAATCGAATACCCTGCCAGTGAAGTATTCAAACATGATTGGGCGATGGACAAAATATGGGAAGACGGACAAGCTGAAGTAGCTCATTACGATGCCGAAATGATTGTCTATGGAAAGGTGAGAAAGTTTGACAATGCTTATATCACGGTCAAAGAAGAGTTTAATGAGGACTTTAATGTAAAAACGAACGACTACAATCGTGATGATCTATTCAGTGTCATGAAGGTCAACAAGTTCGGTAGTTTTGAAACGGAGAACTATCCCTATCATTACCTCACAAGTATATTTTTTAAGAGAGATAAGCCAGAGCAGCTTCATAAAATGACACATACGGGTCAAGAATGGTGTGGAAATACCTTCAAGCAATTTGAGCTTACTCCTACAGGCTATGCGTATGATTATAATAGCTATTTTGATGGCTATGGAGATGGAAGCATGGCTATTGAAGGCACAGATCTAATATGGGAAGACCAGCTCTCTTATTTGTTAAGAGCCACCAAGTTTGCCGATGGACTTAAGTTTTCGAAGCAGGTAGTAGGTGGTCAAATCAACACAAAAACCCGTACACCTGAGATCTTTAATGCCGAGTTCACTGTAAGCGATCAAGATAGCGTTTGGCACGTCCAAACCCTATTAGAAGAAGGCAAAGTCAATACTTATACCTTCGACAAGGCTTATCCGAACCTGTTGCAAACCCAAACTACTTGGTATGGTTACAACTTGAAGTTTAACCGTGTTAGCCGATATCAGTACTGGCGATAAGTGGTTAAGAGTTCTTACTTTCGGAGTATAAAACTCTTGCCATGTCTAAGCTTAAGATTACCGATCTCTGGATATATCCCATAAAATCAATCGCTGGAATTCAACTCACCGAATCCAAAGTTGAAAAACGAGGACTACAATTTGACCGAAGGTGGGTTTTAGCAGATGAAAACGGAGTCTTTGTTCATCAACGTGACTATCCTGAGATGGCCTTACTCCAGCCTGAGATTAATGGCGATGTAATGACCATCAAGCACAAAACAAAGGCTATTGAATCGATCAGTTTTAATATGAATGAGCCGACTTCAACTCCTGTTGCTGTCACTGTATGGGATGATGAGTGTAGTGCCAAGCCTGTTAGCGAAAAGGCAGATGTGTGGTTCAGTCAAATCATTGGTAAGAAAGTAAGGCTCCTCTACATGCACGAGGATAGTGTAAGGCAGGCTGATCAGCGCTTTGCCATCGAAGCGACAGATAAAGTGAGCTTTGCCGATGGCTATCCAGTACTTATGATCAGTGAAGAGTCCCTCGTGCTTCTTAATAGTAAGGCGGAGGAACATATCCCTATGAACAGGTTCCGAAGCAACATTATCATTTCTGGTGGTGACGCTCACGAAGAGGATACATTGAGAGAAATTACCATTGGCCCTATTAAAATGCATGGCGTAAAACCATGTGCACGTTGTATAATGACCACTATTGATGTGGATACTGCTCAAAAGGGAAAAGAGCCCCTGAAATCTCTTGCTACCTACCGCAAACTAGGACATAAGATTCTTTTTGGTGAAAACTTCATACCAGGGAATGAGGGAACGATTAGTGTGGGTGATACCCTGAAGGTTATAGAAAGTAAGACCGGCACTTTTGAGTAGTTAATAAGGAATCTGTTGATAATAAGTTACTGAATACTGACTACCTTTGTACCAGCGAATTATGGCTGATCTTTATATCAAATCACTCCATATTATTTTTATAGTCACCTGGTTTGCAGGCCTATTCTATATCGTTCGATTATTCATATATCAACGAGAGGCCTTCGATAAACCAGAACCAGATAGAACTATTCTTGGAGACCAATTAAAAATCATGGCAAATCGGCTTTGGTTCATCATTACATGGCCTTCCGCAATCATCACCTTAATACTAGGTGGCATCATGATTTACCAGTACCCTTCAATGCTTGAGCTGCCCTTTATGCATATCAAATTGACTTTTGTGGCCTTGCTTTATGTGTATCATTTTCTTTGCCATAGGCTGTATAATCAACTACAAAACGATCAGCAAAAATATAGCTCAAATCAGCTAAGGATTTGGAATGAAGTTTCCACACTTATTCTCATCTCAGTGGTCTTCATTATCGTATTAAAGAATGAGTTCAACTGGATCAAAGGAACGCTAGGCTTTATGCTTGTAGCCATCACCTTGATGATCGGAATTAGAATTTATAAGAGACTGAGAGCAAAAGCTAAAGAGAATTGAAATGAGAGCATTAAAACTACTTGTTGTCCTAATTGTATTGGTTGGAACTTCGTCTTGCGGAGGAAACAAGGAAGTAAAAAAACTTCCCATTTATGGAAGACAAGAGTTCAAAGAAGTTGATGGCAAAGTCGATACTATTTACCATACCATTCCTGATTTTACCTTCTACGACCAAGACAGCCTAGCCGTAACACTTGCCTCTTTTGACGGAAAAGTTTATGTGGCAGATTTCTTCTTTGGCACATGCCCCACCATATGCCCGATCATGAAGCAACAAATGTTGAGAGTATATGAGAGATTTAATGACAACCCTGAATTTGGTATTCTTTCGCACACCATTGATCCGGCCCACGATACTGTCGCTTATTTGAAAGACTTCTCTATGCGCCTTGGAGTTCCGAATAGTAAGGTCTGGAAATTTGTAACTGGCGACCAAGATGAAATATACCGTATCGGAAGTGCCGAAGGCTACTTAGTTCCCGTAGGAGCCGATTCAGATGCCCCAGGAGGTTTTATTCACAGTGGTGCGTTTATTCTTATCGATAAAGAAAAGCGAATTCGAGGCCTGTACGATGGCACAAAACCAATTGAGGTAGATGCACTTATGAACGACATACCAAAGCTATTAGCAGAGTATGAGAAGTAGGAAGTCGGAGGTCGGAAGTCGGAAGTCGGAAGTTGGAAGCCTGAAGTCGGAAGTCAGAGGTCGCAAGTCAGAAGTTCAAAGCTGGCTGCTGTTACTTATACTTCCTTTACTTTTACTGATGGCTTGTGGATCTGGCGACACGAGCAATAATGAGGATGTTCAAGAGAGGCTAGATATGCGAGGCTTGCAAGAGTTTTCTAGCGGAAAACAGCTTTACATTAAATATTGCCAAAACTGTCATATGGAAGATGGTAAGGGTTTGGGCAAATTGATTCCGCCACTTCAGAACTCTGATTACCTACTCAACAATGTTGCAGCCGCAGGCAGAACTATAAAGTATGGCTTAACAGGACCCATTATTGTCAATGCCATTGATTACAATCAGCCTATGCCAGCCAACCCCGATTTGACGTCTTTAGAGATCAAAGAGCTACTCGTTTACATTTCTAATGCTTGGGGAAATAAATCTAAGATTGTTACTTTAGAAGAAGTAGAAAGGGCACTAAAGCCCAATACTTCTGATTGATGATCTACAAACACACACACAAACCTCTCTTTATACTTCTTCTTATCCTTTCCGTTTCGAACATCAGTTTTAGCCAAAAACTTAAAATTGATACTGTTTATTATAATCGTTCAGGCCAAGTAGTAAGTCAAGAATCTGACTATCTAACCTATTCAATTATGCAATTGGATAGGAGGAATAGGGCGAATGGAATCAGTAATGGATACACGAAATCTGGTCGCATAACAGAGTCTACTTCCTACATTAAAGGCGAGAAGACGGGCACGTATTATCGATATAATCCTGCGGGAGATGTCATGTTCTACGGAGACTATAACAAAGGTGTGAAAACCGGATACTGGGTGACGCTAGATCCGAAAGGCAACATTTTGGTTATGGAAAAACATGACAAAAATGGTGTGGAAATAGAAAAAAGATTAAGACCTACAGTCTTAATTGAAAATGCCTCTATTAATGACTCGTTAAGAATTGAAGTTGATGCAGAGTTTCCGGGAGGCCATGATGGATGGGGTAAACACCTCAGAAAAAACCTCAAATACCCACTAGATGCTAAAAGGTATGGGTATCAAGGCAATGTTTATATGAGCTTCGTGGTTTTGTCTGACGGTAGCATTACTTCGGCAAAAATAATAGGTAGCCCACATGAGGTCCTGAGTGCAGAAGCATTGAGGATGCTAGAAATTTCCCCCAACTGGATACCTGCCACGGTAAATGGCGTCCCTGTCGACTTTCAATTGTCTACCCTAAGAGTCGTTTTTCGACTGAAGTAGTTATTTCAAGATTTCTTTTGCAGCGGCAATAGACGAATTAATATCCTCTTTCACCTTAGTGACTAGAGCCATCTCAGC
>DLQN01000093.1:13817-16174 GCA_002477595.1 Roseivirga sp. UBA7431 | reverse complement strand
CATTTGAATCATGCTTTCCGATTTTTGAAGTGAAACGTCAGCCGTCAGTTTACCTGTGCTAAACATTTCATTTTCAAACAGTTCAAAGAACGAGCCCGAAACTTCACAGTGGTAATCGTGATTACCATTTGCCAGGTTGAAAATATGAATATCAAATGCTCTTCTCGCTTTCAATTTCCTAGCGTAAATTTCGGGACTGCAAAGGTATATAATTATTGATTAATGAAGAAATATGTTTTGCATAAAAAATGCATCAATAAATGACTCACAAATACTTCTCGGTTTCTCCTCTATATATCTAAGCATTTATCTCTTCTAACTCGTCATCTTTCTGACTTGTTTGAATCGTTTTTATCTCCACCATTAATTCTCCTAGGGACTGCTTATAACCATTTAAGTCGAGCTGATCTGTACAGCACATCTTCAAATCTATGTTCTTATACTTCGCGCTTTCCTTAAAGTCATTGAGAATTTCGAGCACATCATGCTGGATGTGGCGAGTTCTTGAAGCATCAATTAATAATTCTGCATCATTAGGTACTCGGTTCAACTCCTTTAGAATTTGAGCCTTATTAAGAAAAGTAACCATCTCGGCTAACACAATGCGGTAATGCTTATGAGCTTTGTCGTGAGTTTCTTTGAGTACAAATGGGTTTTTCAGGTTATTCAAAAGAATATAGAATACTGCTACTGCCATACCAATCCCGATACCTTTTAATAGGTCGGTAAGCACAATAGCCAATACCGTTACAACGAATGGGATAAACTGGGGATGTCCAGATTTTAGCATTTGCTTGAAAAGTGAAGGTTTAGCCAACTTATATCCGACCACCAATAGGATGGCAGCCAAACTGGCCAACGGAATCATATTTAGAATATTAGGTATCAGCATGGCTGATAGTAAAATGAGGAGACCATGAATTAAAGCTGATGCCCTAGTTCTACCACCAGATTGAATGTTTGCTGAACTCCGAACGATTACTTGAGTCACGGGTAATCCACCAATTAATCCGGCTACTATATTTCCAATTCCTTGAGCCCTTAATTCTTTACTGGTAGGGGTAACCCGTTTTTGTGGATCTAATTTATCAGTTGCTTCTACGCACAGTAAGGTCTCTAGACTGGCAACAATCGCTATTGTAATACCAAGAATCCATACTTCAGGCATGGCAAAAGCATTAAAATCTGGAAGGGTGAATTGATCGATAAAACCAGTGAGATTACTTGCAACAGGTATGCTTACCATATGCTCTTGGCTGACTTCTAAGGAGGTTCCTGCAAAGAAGATGGCCATTAGTATACCAGAGATAACAACTACCAAAGGGCCTTGAACTACTTGGGTAATCCTAAAGCGCCTAATAAACTTTTGCTCCCATAATATCAGGATGGCCAAAGAAATAAGAGCAATTGTGATGGCTCCTGACGATATGAAGCTGACCATGTTGACCAACTCTGAAAATGTATTTTCACCATCCGCTTGAAAGAATCCTAAATCTCCTTCAGGGTCCGCATCGTAGCCAAATGCATGTGGGATTTGTTTTAGAATAATAATGATCCCTATGGCAGCTAACATGCCTTTGATGACGGAACTGGGGAAGTAATAACCGATGATTCCTGCTCGTGCTACACCTAAGATGAACTGTATTATACCTGCAATGACCACAGCTACGAGAAATATTTCGAATGACCCTAATTCCTGTATTCCTACTAATACGATAGCAGCTAGGCCTGCTGCCGGCCCACTAACACCTAAATGCGACCCACTAAACATGGTGACAACAATACCGCCTACCATTCCAGCAATGATTCCTGAGAACAGTGGTGCACCAGAAGCAAGCGCAATGCCTAAGCAGAGTGGGACAGCGACCAGAAAGACAACTAGGCCTGCAGGAGCATCATTTTTTAAACTTGAAAATAAACTGTTCTTCATTGGTAAGGTCTTTAGCCGGAATACAAAAAATGTATTTAGGATAGGTGTTATTCAAAAATTCTGGTGTTGATAAACTTGACTAGATTAACCCAAGTTCAGGAGGAGGTGTATTTATTTCTCCAAGTTCCTTATCCTTTTTTAACAAACACTGGAGTGGTCTGTTTTTGAGAGAACCTTCAGTACTTGACGTTTTGTTTTTCTCGAACGAGGCTAGGTACGGAGTTTTTGAGTCTTCCAAATCTTTTTCTGACTCTTCTGACTCTGATTCAAATAGCTCCATTCCATCTATTGGATCAAGCACATGTGAAAAGACGTCTACTGTTAGAATTGCTGAGAAACAACAAAGGAGTAATATGGCAGTGATTTTATTCAATTTTTTTAAGATACTAAAGATTACGCTTAGCTGGGTAGTCCGTTGCTGTAAATC
>DLQN01000093.1:0-13805 GCA_002477595.1 Roseivirga sp. UBA7431 | reverse complement strand
TGTTTAGTAGACTAATAACTCGCGGCTATGTAGCACTTCTATTACGGATAATATCGATTGCCATGTAAATGGCACTTCTCATGCTCTGTTCATTTGCCACGTTTTTACCCGCAATATTGAAAGCAGTGCCATGATCGGGCGATGTACGGACAATTGAAAGCCCCGCAGTGAAATTCACGCCATCTTCAAAGGCAATAGTTTTAAAAGGAATAAGCCCTTGATCGTGATACATAGCCAAAACCCCATCAAATTTTGAATAACTCGCATTGCCGAAAAAGCCATCAGCAGGAAAAGGGCCAAAAACTAAGTCGCCTTTTTCTTTAAACTCAGCAATTAATGGTGCGATTAGATCCTTTTCTTCGCTTCCCAAAAGGCCTTCTTCACCAGCATGGGGATTAACCCCTAGTAAGGCGACTCTTGGTTTGCCTATACCGAAGTCCTTTTTTAAGGATTTCAGCATAAGGTTCGTCTTTACCTTGATCACCTCTTTTGTTAGTTTTTCTTTGATCTCTGATAAGGGAATATGACCAGTAGCAACACCGATTCGTAAGCTGTCATTGCATAAAAACATAAGGCTGTCCTTGGCCTCAAAGGTAGAAGTGAAGTATTCGGTATGTCCAGGAAACTTAAAGTCGTCAGATTGAATGTTGTTTTTACTAATAGGGGCAGTTACTACGCCTTGAATACTCCCATTTTTAAGGTCTTCACTAGCACGATTCAAAGCAGCTAGGGCAAACCTACCCGCCTCAGGAGTTTCTGTGCCAACTTTGACCTCAAATTCTTCCTCCCAACAATTAATGACGTTTAACCCATTGTGTCTAATGTCTTTGATCGATCCTGCCTGATGAAAGGACAAGTGTTCGACATTGAGAATGTTTTTATAATGGGACAGCACCTTACCGTGGCCATAAATCACTAAGGTGACAAAGGACATTATTTTATTATTTTCAACAGATTTAATGATTACCTCAGGCCCAATGCCATTGATATCACCTATTGTAATGCCTATTATTGGTTTGATTCGATTGTCTTGCTCCGCCTCGTTCATTTCTCTATTCAATCAGTAAGCTAACTTCTATTTTTCCCTAAAATCCAGAATTTTGCGCAAATTAATGTTTTTTGCCTAAGTTGTCGCAATGTCTTCAGTACGCCCCAAAAAACACCTAGGTCAGCACTTTTTAAAAGACTTGACCATAGCCGACAATATAGCCAATGGACTGACAGGTCATGGTGATTATCATAAGGTATTAGAGATTGGCCCAGGTATGGGTGTGCTCACACAATTTCTGTTAACCCAAGCCACTGAAACATGGGCGATTGAGGTCGATAGAGATTCGATACCTTATCTACAGCAACATTATCCCAGCCTGAAAGAAAGAATAATTGAAGGTGACTTCTTGAAGATTGATTTCCTAAAGTCTACAGGTGCTCCACTTGCCATAATAGGTAACTTTCCATATAATATTTCTTCTCAGATCTTTTTCCGCATTCTTGACTTTCGGAATGACATTCCAGAGGTTGTTTGCATGTTACAAAAAGAGGTGGCTGAGCGATTGGCATCCCCTCCAGGCAATAAGACTTATGGAATTTTAAGTGTGCTGCTGCAAGCATATTATGATATAGAGTATTTGTTTACCGTAAAACCGGAAGTTTTCAATCCGCCACCGAAAGTAAATTCAGGGGTGATCCGTCTTAAACGTAATAAAGTCAGTAACTTAGGTTGTGACGAAGTGCTCTTTAAAAGAGTTGTGAAAGCGGGATTCCAAATGCGGAGGAAAACATTGCGCAATGCATTAAAACCTATAAATTTGCCTACCGAATTGATCGAACACCCAATGTTAAATCAGCGGGCTGAGACCCTTTCAGTTGAGGATTTTGTCACCCTAACAAATCTAATCTCATCGTGTCAGAAACGAGTGTAAAATTTGAACTTTCCAAAGCGTATCTCGACCTAGTTGTTCAGGCTGTCGAGCAGGAGGATCATGCTTTTATTCGTGAGACGATGGAAGGGGTGGACCCAGCAGATATTTCTCAACTCCTAGAAGAAGCTGCACCAGAAGACACAAAATATGTACTCGACTTACTGCATAACGAAATAGGCGCGGAAGTAATTGAAGAGTTAGAAGAGGACACAAGACAGGACTTCTTAAAAGAGCTCAGTCCATCTGAGATTGCTGAATACCTTGAAGAAATGGATTCTGATGATGCGGTCGACATAGTCAATAGTCTACCAGTTCGTATTCGTGAAGAGGTCATTGCTGCAATTAAAGATCCAGAGAATGCCGCGCATATTCATGAGCTCATGCGATATGATGAGGATTGTGCTGGTGGATTGATGGCTAAAGAAATGATTGTGGCCAATGTCAATTGGACCATCTTAGAGACCATAGATGAGATTCGCAGACAAGGAGAAAATGTAGAGAAAATTTATTCAATCTACGTGGTAGATGATAGTCAGAAACTACTTGGAAAAGTCTCTGTGAAACGAATAATCCTTGCTAAGGATAAAACCCATATTAATGAAATCTACGATGAAGACATCAAGGCGGTAGAGACGTATATGGATGAAGAAGAAGTTGCTGATATCATGCGGAAGTATGATTTAGATGCAGTTCCTGTTGTAAACCTTCAAGGAAAACTGGTCGGTAGAATTACCATTGATGATATTGTCGATGTAATTACTGAACAAGCAGAAGAAGACATGCAGCTGATGTCGGGTATATCTGCTGATGTTGAAGAAGATGATAGTATTTGGGCGATTTCAAAAGCCAGATTACCCTGGTTAATGATCGGATTAGTGGGAGGTACTTTAGGGGCTTGGGCTATCGGGTTTTTTGAAGGCGATTTAGAAAGGAATGCTGCCCTTGCGTTTTTTATACCCCTCGTGATGGCCACAGGAGGAAATGTTGGCATTCAGTCATCTACTTTGGTTGTTCAGAGTTTGGCCAATAGGTCGGTATTTACCGAATCTTTTGGCAAGAGAATTGGAAAAATGTTTTTGGTAGCCATTTTCACAGGAGTAGTATTAGCCGCCATAAGTTTTGGGATAGTCTATTTATGGAAAGACGACCTGCAAATGGCGAAAGTAGTAGCCATTTCCCTTATTTGTGTAATCATGCTGGCCTCCTTCACGGGAACATCAACACCATTGATTCTTGATAGATTCGGTATTAATCCAGCTTTGGCCTCAGGCCCATTCATCACAACCACTAACGATATTCTTGGAATCATCGTTTACCTTGCCATCGCAAACCTTTTACTTACTTAGAAATGCCGAAGAAGTGCCTGATCGTTGATGAGATGCATGAGAGCATCCAAGATTTGTTATCCCAAATTGGGATGGCATCTGTTTATGCACCAAATGCGTCCCGAGAAGAAATTCTTGATCAAATTGGAGATTTTGAAGGCTTGCTTATTAGAAGTAAAACTACAGTCGACAAAGAATTAATCGATCGGGCGAGACATTTGGAGTTTATTGGGCGTGCTGGTGCAGGCCTTGATAAAATCGATGTTGACTATGTTGAGTCAAAAGGGATTGAAATTCTCAATGCACCAGAAGGAAATCGTGATGCGTTAGCTGAACATGCGGTAGGCATGTTATTGAGCCTTCTGAACAATATAAACAGTGCGGATGCTGAAGTGAGAAATTGGATTTGGGACCGTGAAGGTAACAGGGGAGTAGAGCTCAGTGACAAGACGGTTGGTATTATTGGCTATGGTTACATGGGGCAAGCTTTTGTACAACGATTAAGAGCTTTTGATTGCCGCGTGTTGGTTTATGATAAGTATCGCAAGGGCTTCGGCACCAAGAATGTTGAAGAAGTGAGTCTCGAAAAGATGTTTGCCAAAGCGGATATCTTGAGTCTACACGTTCCATTGACCGAAGAGACGAGAGGCTGGGTCAACGCAGACTTTTTCAACCAATTCAGAAAGGATATTTTTTTACTAAATACCGCGAGAGGCGAGATTGTTCCGACAAAGGATTTATTGCAATTGCTCGATTCCGGTAAAATCTTAGGTGCAGCCTTAGATGTATTGGAGAAAGAAAAATTTGATCAGTTAACAGTGGATCAAAAAACAATGTTCGAGAATCTCTTTACTAGAAAAAATGTAGTGCTCTCTCCACATGTCGCTGGATGGACTTTTGCATCGTTCAAGCGGATCAATGAAGTATTGGTAGGAAAAATTGCTACACATTATCGTGTTGATTGGAAGGCATAAACTTTAAGATTTGGTAATTTTTAGCTAAATTTGAGCTCAATCGCTTGAAAAGGCGATTTTATTTAAACGGTTTCAATCTGAGGCCGTTCTTTGTTTAAAGAGTACACAAAATAAAAAGATATGGCGGGTGTTAGTTATTACACTGAAGAGGGATTGGAGCGATTGAAAAAAGAGCTGCACGATCTAAAGACGAAAGGTAGAGCCGATATGTCAAAGCAGATTGCTGAGGCAAGAGATAAGGGAGATTTGAGTGAGAATGCGGAATATGATGCAGCAAAGGATGCTCAAGGCTTGATGGAAATGCGTATTGCAGAACTCGGAACAGTCATCGGTGATGCAAGAGTCAAAAAACAAGAAGATGTAGATCTTTCTAAGGTTTCTATTCTCTCAACCGTAAAGATTAAAAATCTTAAAAACGGAATGGAAGTAAAGTATACTTTAGTTTCTGAAAAAGAAGCAGACCTTAAAAGTGGCAAGATCTCTTATGAGTCTCCAATCGGTAAGGGTGTTTTGAATAAGAACATAGGTGATATTGCCGAGGTAATTGCGCCAGCTGGAAAGATGGAGTTCGAAATTCTAGACATCACCTTAGAATAATAATGCCAAGTATCTTCACCCAGATCATCAATCGAGAAATTCCTGGCTATATCGTAGCCGAGGATGAAAATCACATTGCTTTTTTAGACGTTAGCCCGCTTAAAATTGGCCACACATTATGTGTACCTAAAAAAGAAGTGAACTATATTTTTGATATGGATGAAGATGCTTACTTAAAACTGCATGCCTTCACCCAAAAAGTAGCCAAGGCTGTCGAGGCCGCTGTGCCTTGCAAAAGAATCGGTGTGGCAGTGATAGGTTTAGAAGTACCCCATGTACATATCCATTTAATTCCCCTTGAGAATATTTCGGACATAGATTTCAGCAGACCAAAGTTGAAACTCGAAGCTCCAATTTTTGAAGGTATAGCATCTAAAATCAAGAGCGAGTTAAGCTGATGACTAAGGTGTCTTGATTAAAAGATTGTTCTTTTAATATGCGGATACCTTTTTCACTCATTTCTATCCTTTCAATAGTAATCATAGTTTGCCTAAGTTGTGAACCTCAAGAGGGGGAGGTGCCAGATAACGTTATTGGTTCCCTAATTCCAGGCGTTAAAAGGCGTATTCCAGCAACTCCAGTTCCAACTTTTACACTCAACTGTGGGAATAGTCTAAGGACAGAAGATAATCCAGTGATTGTTATAGTCCGAGACGGAAAGGAGTCCTTGGTATCCAGCAGTTTGTCGGATGTAAATATGGCTGATGTCGCAAAAATAAGTGTGCTAAAGGGTGAAGCTGCTATCGAGCGATTTGGTGAGAAGGTAAAAAATGGAGTGCTCGTGATTACCTATAAGTAAGACCTTTTACTTCACCCTCCCCGGATTATCCGCTATAAAGTTCTTCCAGCTTTTAGCCTTGCTTTGTAAACTACCGTTTTGGAAATGATGACACACAGCTACACCCAGTGCATCGGTGGCATCCAACATTTTCGGAAGTTCTTTAATGTCTAATAGTGATTGAAGCATAGCAGCTACTTGTTCTTTAGAAGCATTGCCATTTCCGGTCACAGATTGCTTTACTTTTTTTGGTGCGTATTCGGTGATGGGTATATCTCTAGCTAATGCGGCAGCCATCGCTACTCCTTGGGCTCTGCCAAGTTTAAGCATCGACTGTACGTTCTTCCCAAAGAAAGGTGCTTCCAGTGCCACTTCATCAGGATGGAATTCTTCTATAATGGCTGTTACTCGCTCGAAGATCTTTTTTAACTTAAGTTCGTGGCCTGAATACTTGCTCAGGTGTATGACACCAAACTGCAGTAAGGTGAGTTTTTTCCCAGTAACCTTCAATAGCCCATAACCCATCACGCTGGTGCCTGGGTCAATGCCTAAAATGATTTTTTCGGGTACTACGGCCATGTGATTTGCAATATAATGAATCCGAATAGCTGGTCGATTTTATTTTTCGGAGGGAATGGTATTTATTCGTGTATGATCCTGGCCATCGGCATATATGTGGGCTATCTCTTTTTCCTCTTGGTCCTTATTATGGCGTGGAATAGCTGGAGTTCTTTGAGTAGTCAAAACCTAGAGCTTCCTTTATCGGTAATTGTTCCTTTTAGGAATGAAGAAAAAATGCTGCCTATGCTGATCGATAGTCTAAAGGCACAATCACATACCTCTTTTGAAGTCATTTTTATCAATGATCATTCAGAGGACGAAAGTTTGAAAGTATTGGATCAGGCACTTCAAGATGTCCCTTTTGATTTTCAAATCCATTCTTTAGAAGCCCCCTTTGGGAAAAAGGAAGCGATTACGATAGGTGTCGCCTTAGCCACTCATGACCTAATCCTTACCACCGATGCCGATTGTTTCGCAACACCCAATTGGTTGACGGAAATGTCAAGTCCCTTTAATGAGCAGAGGCTTCAAATGTTAGTGGGGCCTGTTGGTTTAGTCGGAGAAAGTTTTTGGCAAAAAATGCAGTCCATAGAATTTTCATCATTAATCGGTACTGGTGGTGCATTGCTCAGGTTGAAAGCTCCAGTAATGGCCAATGGTGCTAACCTCGCTTATCGAAAGGATGTTTTCGAGGCAGTAAGTGCTTTCGAGGGTATTGAGGGGACACCTTCGGGTGACGATGAATTGCTGATGAACAAGGTGAGTAAGAAATTCCCTGGAAGTATTCGTTTTCAGAAATCTAGCAAGGCTCTGGTATTAACTAACGCCCTTAAAGATTGGGCTGAATTTAGGCAGCAACGATTGAGGTGGGCCAGTAAGTGGAAAGTAGGTTTTCGGCCAGTGACTATATTCAGTGCCTTAGCTGTTTTTGTAGTTCAGCTGATTCAAGTTGGGTTAATCGTACAAGCGTTCACTAGCCATGGTAACCTTGGGCTCATTGCCGCATTGCTCTTGTTAAAATTATTGATCGAGTACATTTTCCTTTGGTCTGTCAGGCGATCCTTTGGACAAAAAATGGATGGACTTGCCTTTTTAGTTAACTATCTATTGTATCCGTTTTATGCCATTTATTTTGGTATAGCTGCTAACTTTGGTAAGTTCCATTGGAAGGGTAGAAGATATAAAACGAGTACCAAGTAATGAGTGATGCAGAGTTTGATGTGATGGATGAGTTGTATTTTGTTCAGCCCTACAGTTATTTAATCGAGGAACTCGAAATGTCTAATTCTGATTTGATAGAAGCGTTGAAGAGCCTAATCGCTAAGGGGTGGGTTAAATGCCTTTACAATATGAATGATGAGGTGTTCGAAGATAAGCTAGACTTTGATAATGAATATCGAGATTACTATTACTTAGCTACGAAACCGGGGCTCTTGGCTCATAACGGAAGATAAATATGCCACATAGTTCACTGCAAAATAGATTTGATCAAAAGGAATTAGAGGTGAGTGCTCTCTTAGAGATAACTCAAGCAGTGAATAATAACCTTCCTGAGGAAGACCTATATAAGATATATGAATTCACTTTACGTGCTAACCTCAGGCTCGATAAGATGACTTTGTATGTGCTCGAGGATGAATGGGAATGCAAAGTTCAGTTTGGCACCAGTAAAGACTTTACTAAAGTGGCCATAGGCCCAAGCTGCTTAGAAGTGAGTGAGGCTACTGAGATCAGAAAGCTAAACTTAGATGTTCCTTGTTTTTCAGAGTTCGATATCATTATACCGGTAAAGCATAAAGACAGACTCTTAGCCTTCGTTTTCTTAAAGGTGAAAACTGAAATTGAAGACCTGATCGACACTACGTTTATTCAAGCTTTGAGTAACATCATTTTGGTGGCCATTGAGAATAAGCGTTTAGCACGAAAGCAACTCGATCAGCAAGCACTTCAACGAGATATCGAGATCGCAAGTGATGTTCAAAACTTTCTCTTTCCAAAAGACCTACCAAGGACTGAGAAAATCGAGATTAAAGCGTTTTATCAGCCTTGCCAAACGGTAGGCGGTGATTATTACGACTATATCGAGCTCCAAAATCAGAATGGATTTGTAGTTTGTATTGCTGATGTTTCCGGAAAAGGCGTGCCAGCGGCTATTTTGATGTCTAATTTTCAGGCCGTACTCCGTACGATCATAAGAACGGCACAAAACCCTAAAGATGTTGTCACCGAACTGAATTACCAGCTGGGTAGAAACGGCAATAGAGAGAATTTTATAACCTTCTTCTTGGGTATATATGATTACGATACGCGCGAGTTGAGATACATCAATGCTGGGCACAACCCTCCGGTGCTGATGAATGGAAAAGCAGAAGTGCAGCTTCTAACAGTAGGTACTACTGTCTTGGGAGCATTTGACCCACTGCCATTCTTAGAAATGGGTACGGTTAAAAATCTCGATGAGTTCTCTTTATTCCTCTATACGGATGGACTGACAGAGACTTTTGATAATATGGATGCAGAATATGGTACAGATAGACTAGAGGCTTTTCTACAAAAAAATTATGGTCGACCATTAGACGATGTTCATCAAGAACTTTTACAAGAGTTAGATGACTATCGTAAATCGCACCCCTTTACAGATGACTTGACTTTCTTATCTTGCAGAGTCAAGAATGGTACCGCATAGAACCCCAGCACTTTTTAAGTATTTATGGCCTAGCCTCATTTGGAATATCCCGAATGAGGACAAGAGAATATTTTTGACATTTGATGATGGTCCGATTCCAGGTTTAACCGAATGGGTGCTTGAAGTCCTTAATGAATTTAAAGTTAAAGCCACATTCTTCTGCGTAGGCGATAACGTAAAAAAGCATCCAGAAATATTTTCGAAGCTTATCGAATCAGGACATGGCATTGGTAATCATACCTTTCACCATGTAAACGGCCGAAATACTCCTGTTTTAGAGTACTTGGAAAATATTGAAGCCTGTGATCAGGTGTTTAAAGTCCATGGTTTTAGCACTAATTTGTTTCGTCCTCCTTACGGGAGGCTAAAAACTAGCCAAAGGAAAATGCTGAAGAGTAGGCAGGTGGTCATGTGGGATGTGTTGAGCAAAGATTACGACCAATCTTTAAGTCCTGAAAGCATTCTGAATGGGATTATCAAATCAACTCAGCCTGGTTCTATTATCGTTTTTCATGATAATATTAAGGCTGAAAAGAACTTAAAGTCAGTTTTGGCGAAGTATATCCAATTCTGCCTAGATGCGGGCTATCAATTCGATACGCTATGCTAGTCGCGTTATTCCTTATATATGCACTGCTATGTGTGGTTGAACTTTTACTGATGTTGATGCATTGGTTGAAATTTAAGAAGGTCTCCCTATTGCCAATGGAAGACCTACCGAAAGTGACAGTGCTAGTCTGTGCTCGTAACGAGGAGCATAACCTTAGTGATTGTCTCGAGTCACTCATGAAATCTAACTACCCTTTAAATCAGGTTGAAATATTGGTTGGAAATGATAACTCAGACGATGGCACAGGTGATATCATTGCCTGGTTTGTGAAAAAATATAATCAGGTCCAATCCATTTTTATTGAAGACCGAAAGGAAGGATTAATCGCGAAGGCAAATGTCTTAAGTCAGTTAATTGACAAAAGTAGGTTTGAGTATCAGGTCATTATTGATGCTGATATGATCGTAACTAAAGACTGGCTACGCTATATGGTTTCAGCACTTGCTGAAGGTAATGATATGGTAAGCGGTTATACCCAAGTTCAAAAGTCAAATTGGATAGCTAACCTCCAATTTATGGATTGGCAATCGGTGCTCTTCACCATGAAGGTGATGGCAGATGTCGTTAGGCCCATTTCTATTTTGGGCAATAACATGGCTTTTAAAAAGAAAGCCTATGATCAAGTAGGTGGCTTCAGAGGCTTAGGACCAACTGATGTTGAAGACCTTGGCCTGTTACAAAGATTTCAGAAGAGTGGATTAACTACGATTCAGCTTTTGGCTCCTTACGGTCATGCAGCTACAAAACCACAGTTGACTTTTGATGCGTTATTAACACAGCGCTGCCGTTGGATGAATGGAGTCTTTACACACCATTTTATATTAGGTATTCCATCACTATTTGCTCGGCTTTGGGTGGTGTTTGCATTTGTGGTTTTATGGTTTGATACTGATTTAGCACTATTCATCACATTTTATGGCCTTGTCACTAACTGGATGAAAAGTAGAATTGTCACCAGACGAACAAGATCACATAATTCAATCTTCTTGATTGAGCCAATTATTATTAGTCTTTTAGATACTTTAGCATTCTTAAGATTAATATTTGCTGGCAAAGTAAGCTGGAAAGGAAGAAAGCACTGATGATTGATACTCACGCCCATATTTACGCTGATCAATTTAAAGAAGACATCAATGAGGTCCTCGAACGATCTCAAGAGGCTGGAATAGAGAGAATCTACATGCCCAATATTGATCATACCTCAATTGATGCAATGCTCGAATTGGAATTGAAACACCCTGGCTTTTGTATCGCCACAATGGGCCTTCATCCATGCTCAGTAAAAGCCGACTTCGAAAAGGAACTCTATATAATAGAGGAGTGGCTTGGCAAACGAGAGTTCGTGGCGATCGGTGAAATGGGCACTGACTTACATTGGGATAAGACTTTTATCGATCAACAAGTAGAGGCATTTAAGATTCAAGTGGCTTGGGCCAAACAATATAAAAAACCAATTATAATCCACTGCCGTGAATCTCTCGATATGACCATCAAATTGGTGGAACAGTTGAAAGATGATGACCTAACGGGAGTATTTCATTGCTTCAATGGCTCCGTTGAACAAGCCAACCGTATTTCGAAACTGGATTTTCATATAGGACTTGGAGGGGTTTCTACCTTCAAAAACGCTGGAATGGATGTGGTTATCCCTGAACTTGACATGAGTAAAGTAGTTTTGGAAACGGATAGCCCATATTTGGCCCCCGTACCTCACAGAGGGAAAAGAAACGAACCCGCTTATGTTCAATTGGTAGCACAGAAAGTTGCTGATTATAGAGAGGCTTCATTAGAAGAGATTCTTTCAGTTACGACTGATAACGCAAATAAACTATTTCAATTCGATGCTTGAGTTAAAAGACATAGAGCACTTTGATCTTTTTGACGATCCAAAGGCCAATATCTTAATCATATACACCGGAGGTACACTTGGGATGGACTATGATGAAAATGGTGCTTTGGCCCCTTGTGGTTTCGAGCAAGTACTAAAAAGAGCGCCAGTCGCCAAAGAGTTACGCATCAATCTTTCTGTGATTTCTTTTGAGGTCCCCATTGATTCATCACAAGTCGAGTTGAACCATTGGAAACGCATGGCTGAAGTTATCTATGAGCACTATGTTGAATTTGATGGGTTCATAATTCTTCATGGAACAGATACCATGGCTTATTCAGCTTCGGCATTAAGCTTTATGCTAGAAGGCTTGAATAAGCCTGTCATTTTCACGGGAGCTCAGCTGCCTATTGCTTCTCCGCGCTCCGATGCGCGTGAAAACCTTGTCACTTCTTTAGAAATCGCTTCCGATAAAAACGATGGACTACCGATCATCACAGAAGTCTGTATATTTTTTAATAACACACTTCTCAGGGGAAATCGTGCGAAGAAAGTTGAGAGTGAGCGGTTTGATGCCTTTGAATCTGAGAACTATCCAACCCTAGCAAAAGCTGGAATTACAATAGATTATGAGTGGTCCTATTTGAAGCCATACAGTCAGAGCGAGCTCAAGCTTAATACAGCAATGGACCCGTCTATTGTTATTTTAAAGCTTTTTCCTGGGCTAAACGCCACGACTGTTGAGTGCATTATTAATGCTCCGCTTGTAAAAGGAATTGTGCTAGAGAGTTATGGAGCGGGAAATGTACCTAATGACATTTGGTTTATAGACCTTTTAAAAAAGGGTATCACCGCTGGTAAATTGATATTAAATATTAGTCAGTGCAATGGCGGGAGAGTTTTACACGGCAAGTATCAGACCAGTGGAGTGTTAGATAAAATAGGTGTGATGAGTGGAGGCGATTTAACTACTGAGGCCGCTACTACAAAGATGATGTATGCCCTGGGGATGTTTGATAACATGTCAGATATTAAAAAGTGCCTAGCAACTCCTATTAGAGGTGAAATGAACTGATTTTTACTGGCTGACAAAAACAAATTTCGGCTTGCATACTGAAATTATTATTGATTTATTTGTCACCCTGCGAGAAGCGCAGAAACCGAAGGGAGAGGTGTCCGAGTGGCTTAAGGAGCACGCTTGGAAAGCGTGTGTACCTCTAAAGGGTACCGAGGGTTCGAATCCCTCTCTCTCCGCACTATCAACTAAAACTTTAAGTGATAATTTCTTTTAACCATAATTATTAATAATTTAGAATTCGTTTTAACCTTATATTAATCAAAACTAGACTATGAAAAAGTTATTCTCTTTACTGATGATCCTCGGCATTTTTGCTTTCGGATTTAATGCTGTAGCTCAGGAGCAATCCACAGATGCAGCTTCAGATACAACTGTCGTAGCAGATGTAGAGCCAGATCCAATTCCTGAACAACCGGAATACGAACAAGAAGAAGAGGCTCAGTCTTTCGACCAAATCATCAAAGACAAGTTTATCGAAGGTGATCCTAAGTTTATGTCACCAGTATTGATCTGTTTGATCCTTGGATTAGCAATCGCTATTGAAAGAATCATCAGCCTTAACTTATCAACTACTAACACTCAGAAATTACTTAGTAAAGTGGAAGATGCTCTTGAATCAGGAGGCGTTGAAGCTGCTAAAGAAGTTACAAAAAGCACTAGAGGCCCTGTAGCTTCAATTTTTACTCAAGGCTTAATGAGAATGTCTGAAGGCATCGAAATGGTTGAGAAATCAGTTATCGCCTACGGTTCTGTAGAAATGGGTAGACTTGAAAGAGGTCTAGTTTGGATTTCACTATTTATATCTCTAGCTCCAATGCTTGGTTTCATGGGTACTGTAATTGGTATGATTGGCGCCTTTGATGCAATTGAAGCAGCTGGTGACATCTCTCCTTCATTGGTAGCAGGTGGTATTAAAGTGGCACTTTTGACAACTGTTGCAGGTCTGATTGTAGCGATTATTCTACAATTATTCTACAACTACTGTGTTTCTAAGATTGATTCTATTGTTAACTCAATGGAGGATGCTTCTATTTCATTGGTTGACCTTTTGGTTAAGCACAATCTTACTAAGTAATCATTGTCAACTCTAAAAAAATAAATTATGAGTCAGGAACAATGGATTGATATTGGATTATATGGCGCAATCGTTCTGATCGTTGTCGCAACACTTGCGGCTATCGGAATGAACTTGGTAACCGCTTTTAGTAATCCTAAGACCCTAATTAAGGGAGGAGTAGGAATTGGCGTATTAGTCGTGATTTTCCTAATAGGTTATTCAATGGCACCAGCAGAATTTGGTGCTTCTACAGCTAAGGCATTGGAAGCCTCTAGTATTGACCCGAACAGTGAAGCTGCAGGATCAATGTACAAACTAGTAGGTGGGGCGATGACGACAACATTAATACTCGTTGTAGTAGCCTTAGTAGGTTTGGTATACTCATCTGT
>DLQN01000046.1:41432-66828 GCA_002477595.1 Roseivirga sp. UBA7431 | reverse complement strand
AAGATTCCATTTGTGAAGAAAGTCGAAACAGACTTAACTGCTTATGTAACACAGAAGGCTATTGATGGCTTATTTGTGATGATTGCACAGGAAGAGTTGAATATTCGCCAGAACCCTGCAGCACGGACTTCAGCACTTCTTGCGAAGGTTTTTAAATAAACTTTAGGAGCTTGAAGAGAAAAAAGCCACGCTGAATTTATTCAGCGTGGCTTTTGGTTATTTGTTAGGTTGAGGAGTCGTTCTCAAATAAGGCTTAATTACCTTATGTCCTTTTGGAAATTTCTCAGGAATATCTTCGGTCGCAATTGACGGAGAAACGACTACGTCTTCACCATCTTTCCAGTCAGCAGGCGTAGCTACGCTGTAGTTGGCAGTAAGTTGTAGTGAATCGATCACGCGAAGTAGTTCGTCAAAATTTCTCCCAGTCGAAGCAGGATAAGTGAGTGTCAATTTCACTTTTTTATCAGGTCCAATGATAAACACAGAACGTACAGTTAATGTATTGTCCGCATTGGGGTGAATCATATCATAAAGTGTCGCAACGTTTCTGTCTTCATCTGCAATAATTGGGAAGTTGACAGTAGTATTTTGAGTTTCGTTAATGTCTTTGATCCAGTCTTTATGAGATGCCAATCCGTCAACTGACACTGCAAGTACCTTAACGTTTTTTTCAGCAAAACGATCTTTTAATTGTGCCGTTCTACCTAGTTCAGTTGTACAAACTGGTGTGTAATCTGCTGGGTGAGAAAATAGCATACCCCAGCCATCCCCTAGCCATTCATGAAAATTGATTGTGCCCTCAGTAGTCTCCGCTGTGAAGTCGGGAGCTATATCTCCTAGTCGTATTGTCATCTTTTTTTGATTTAGGGTTAATGTGTTACTCTAGTAACGTTGGCTCTTTTTAATAGTTCTTCAAATGAGATATCCTTCCAAGAAAATTCAGAAATGATATTTTTTGAAGGAAATCAGTATAGTTGTCTACCGGGTAACTGTCTTGGAAGACCGCCCTGATCCAAGCATATGGGAGAATGAAATTCCTATCAACGAGATACCGCCTTCACCAACGGGTTCGCCTTTGGTAGCTAGGTTCACTTCATAGCCGAAGGCCGCAATCAGTCCTAGTTTGAGATGCTCATTTAGTTTGAAGTCATAACCAATTCCCGCAGTGGGTTGGAACACCGTAATGTTGGTGTTACCGGATCGGGAAGGGGAGTTGTCCACCCAGTCAATATCCAGGAGCCACATGCCAGCTCGGGCTTCTACAAACCAGCCTAAAAAACCAGTTTTTAAATACCGTTTGTATGCCGCAGTGAAGCCAAGTCCGCCACCTTCTTCACTGTCATGTTTACCGAAATCTTGTCTCATTGCCATGTTATAACCAACCTTTCCAATGAGCATCGATTTAGTCGATACTGCCCAGGCTGCTTTGAGGTTTGCAATGGTACCAGCTGGATAAAGCTGTACTTCGATGCCTAGCGATTCTATGCCTCTTTTATGGACGTCTTGGCCCATGGATAGCGTTGTGAAAACAGCCATGAGTAGAATCGACAATAATAACTTCATGTGTGTTAAATGAAGGTGAAATTATAGTTGGCGATGAAATTCCAAAGGACGACTACAGCTATGGCGATTAACTTAGCCCAATAGAAATTCATGTCTTTTTTATTGATCAATAAGTAAATAATCAAAGTGTTGATGGCCAAGCCTATCAAAGCGAAGCCCAAATACTTTGAATACTGCATTAGTTCATCAGGGTTCGGGTCATTGAACGTCCAGAATTTGTTGAAAAAGAAATTTGAAGTAGCGGCACAAAGAAAGCCCACGCCATTAGCCACGTATTTATTGACTTTTAACTTTTCCTTGCCCAAAAAGGTAATGCCATAATCTATGGACATACCCGATAGGCCAACAAGACAAAACCTAAGAAATTTGAACCCTAATTCGAGCATTAACTGAGTTTGCCATTTAATCTAGCAGTGCAAATATGCTGAAGAAATTTGATTTCTTAAAAAGCCCTACTTTTGTCGCTATATCGAAGCACGAAAATGTCACTAAATACTGCATCCTCTTCTCAGCAATCCAATAAGCTGTTCTATACTTTTTTGGCAGTTTGGTTTGTCGTTGGACTAATCCAGAACTATTTCACCGAAGTCAATGGTGAAGAAGCTTACTATTGGCTTTTTTCTCAATTCTTAGATTGGGGATATCTCGATCACCCTCCAATGGTTGGAGTTGTAACCGCTCCTGGTTACTGGCTGATGCAAAATCCATTGGGGCTCAGGTTGGGTATGTTGCTCATCAATATCTGTACGATGTTAGTCGTTTGGAAAACCACAGAAAAGCGAGACACCACTCTCCTCATCTGGATTTTTGCGGGGATGCTGGCCGTCCACGCTGGCGCCTTTATGGTGAAGACAGATGTGCCATTGATGCTCGGAGTGGCCTTGTTCTATTACTTCTATAAACAGTATTTAAAAGAAGATAACCTTAAGACTGTCTTTCTATTGGCCCTGTCCATAGCCTTGATCTTAATGAGTAAGCATCATGGTATTTTAGTAGTGTTCTTTACCGTGCTTTCCAATGTCAAGCTCCTCACGAAGAAGACCTTTTGGATGGCTGTAGGCTTTACGGTATTGCTTATGCTACCGCATACTTACTGGCAGTACATGAATGAATTTGCCACCATCAAGTTCCATTTATACAACAGGATTGACATGGGCTTCAGCTGGAATAGCATTGCCTATTATATTGGAATTCAGCCCTTAGTTTTTGGCCCATTAATTGGCGTTTCACTTTTGTCAGCAAGCTATGCGAATAAGAAGAAGTCTGATTTTAATAGGGCCTTGAAATTTACAATTGTAGGGGTGTTGATTTTCTTTTTGATATCTACTTTCAAAGTAGAGTTCCACAAACACTGGACTAGTGTATTGTCTGTTCCTTTTATGTTGTTGGGTCATGAGTTTATAAAAGATCATCAGAAATGGCGTAAGGTGTTAATCAGACTTTCAATCGCTACGGTTATTCTTTTGATCCCTGCCCGTATTTATCTCATGCATGATTTCTTTCCTAAAAAATGGACTGAAGGTTGGGATGTGATTCATAACTGGGATTCTTGGGCTGAAGAGGTGCAGGAACTTAGTGGAGGCTTACCGATCATGTTCAACAACCACTATGAGCGTTCTTCTAGGTATTCATACTTGACCAAAGACATTGTACACTGTTATAATACTTTTGACTATAGAGAAACGCATCACGATCTGCTTCCATTAGAAGAGAACCTCCAGGGTAAAACTGTTTTTCAAATCAATAGATTCAGGGATACAGTAAACTATCAGGACTACGATACTGAAATTGGAAAGGGTATTCACTATCGTACCATTGAGAATTTTAGGAGTTACCGTAATGTTTGGATCGAAATTGAAGATGCTGAGAAGCACTATGAGTTTAAACCAGGAGAAAAGGTCGATCTAAAACTGAAACTAACGAACAAGTATCAGCGTACGATTGATTTTGCTGATGCAGGTAATCGAAAAGTGATTCTTAATGTACATTACTTGAAAGGACTCAGGCCTGTCGGTAAAGAAAAGTTGATTGTGCTCACGGGTACAATGGCAGAAGTCGAAGAAGTTGAGTATGGTGTGAGGCTGACCATTCCTGAATTAGAGGGTAATTTCGATATTCGATTCTCTATTCAGGTGGGAGAGATAGAACCACCAATCAATAGCAGGAAAGTAAAAGTTACAATCGACTAGAACCTGTCCTCTATTTGAGATCTTGATTTAGGGTTGCCATCCTTGTCAAATCGCTGTTTCAACTGATGTTCTGTAACACCTATGACTGCAAATAGGCTTAGCGTAGATGCGCCCACAGCAACAAAAATTGAGGGCGTAGGTTCGAGTACAAAGTATGCAAAGATTTGTACTGTAATGGCAAAAACTGTAGACCATGCCATCAAGTTGCCTGCATATTCATTGGCAAACTTCCAGGTTGCCTGACTTTTCATTGACCTAATTGTTCTGTAGCCCATTAGAGCGTTGGGTTCTTTAGGCCTTAAAAACTTACCTAGCACTCCAATCAAAATAGATGAGGCTGCTATAATGATGTGAACCATTATTAATTCTGAATTTTGCATACTAATCTTCTTTGTGACTGTTTTTCTTTAACCTGTTGGCTTCTTTGAGCGCTTTATTTACGATCCATTCCATTTGCCCATTTGTACTACGAAATTCATCTGCAGCCCATTTTTCGACTGCAGATAAAAGTTCTGGATCTAGGCGTAGTACAAATGGTTTTTTTTTGGCCATAATTAGTGCTTGTCCTTTCCTAAGACTAGGTAAGCGCCCTGTGTCATACTTGTAATGACACGCCAACCTTGGGCAGCCATAACGTTGAGGCGTTTCTCGAATTTCTCCGCCTTTTCGAAAGGCCCTTTTGTGATTAATTTATACTCCATAATCTAATGGTTTAAGGTTCCAGTATTTACGACAGGTGAGGCTGACTTATCAGAGCAAAGTACCACCATCAGGTTACTGACCATGGCAGCCTTTTTTTCTTCGTCTAAATCGACAATGCCTTTCTTATTCAACTCCTCTAAGGCGGTTTCTACCATGCCTACCGCTCCTTCTACAATTTTGAAACGAGCAGCTACAATGGCTGTTGCCTGCTGTCTTTGCAGCATTGCACTTGCTATCTCTTCGGCATAGGCCAAATAACCAATACGTGCTTCAATTACTTTAATGCCCGCAATGGAAAGCCTTTCAGTTAATTCTTCCTCGAGGTCATGATTTACCTCTTCCATTCCTGATCGAAGTGTGATTTCTGAATCATCTTCGAAATTATCATAGGCGAAAGTATTTGCTAATTTTCTGACTGCAGCATCTGATTGAACACGAACAAAGTGCTCATAGTCGTTTACGTCAAAGGCTGCTTTAAAAGTATCTGCTACTTGCCAAACGAGAATAACACTAATCATAATAGGGTTACCGAGTTTGTCATTCACTTTTACACGCTCACTATCGAAATTGTGTGCCCTGAGCGAAACTTTCTTTTTTACATAGAAAGGGTTTACCCAGAAAAAACCATTCTCTTTTACCGAACCCCGGTAATCGCCAAAGAAGATCATGACTCGGGATCGATTAGGTTGAATGACAAAAAAGCCTGGGAGCAATAAAAAGAAGAGTAAAAACAGTAAGCCAAAAGCAGGGCTTCGGAACATTACTATGCCTGCAATAGCACTTGCAAAAATTAGAAGCACTACTGTCAGCATGATAAAACCAGACATTGGTTTAAAAGAGGTTTCGTGTTTGTTCATAGTCGAAAAGTTAAAGTGATATTAAAATGATATCAAAGTAAATATACGAAAGGTTGAAAAAAAGGTTTTAGTGTGTCGTGTTTTTAATTGAGTATTGAGGTACTAGTCTTAAATTAGAATATGCTTGATACCATTACACGACCGACACTTCTGCTAGACCTTGAAAAGATGAAATCCAATATTGATTTTATGGTCGATAAAGCGCATCGCTTGGGGGTTAAACTGATACCGCACTTCAAAACGCATCAGTCCAAGGAAATAGGAAATTACTTTTCTGATCGTGGTATTGAAGCGATAACAGTTTCTTCTGTAATGATGGCCGAATATTTTGTCGCCAATGGTTGGAGAGATATTACTGTTGCGTTTCCATTTAATAGGCTAGAGACTAGGGTGATTAATGACTTCCTGAAGCAGGGAGTTAAGGTCAAGCTACTGGTGACAGATTCCGATACGGTTACTTTTCTAGCTGAGCACTTACATGGAACTGTTGATCTATTTATCGAACTCGATACTGGCTATAAGAGATCAGGCGTGTCTACTCATACCTTTGATGAGATTAAGACTATTGCTAATGAAATGGCGAAGTCAGTGAAGACTAATTTTTATGGTTTGTATTGTCACCCAGGTAATACGTATCATGAAGATTCTGTAGAAGCCATTCAATCACTTTGGGCTGATTCGATTAAGAGGATGAACCAGGTAAGGGATGGGCTGATGAATTTGACTAAAGACTTAAAAATTAGAATGGGTGATACCCCGGGTTGCTGTGTAGTTGAGGACATGAGTGGGGTGGATGAAATTGGTCCGGGTAATTTTGTTTTCTACGATTTAGTAATGAACTATCTGAATGTTTGTAAAGAGTCAGATATAGCCGTTGCTGTTGCTTGCCCAGTTGTAGCCAAGCACGAAGGGCGAAAAGAGATTGTTATTCACGGAGGTGCGGTACACTTTTCAAAAGACCATCTTTTTGACGAAAATGAGCAGAAATTTTTCGGTGAGGTAGTGATTCTTGAAGAAAAGGGTTGGTCAGCAATCATTCCCCATGCTAAGCTCATCTCTATATCTCAAGAACATGGGATTTTAAAATTATCTGATAAGTTTTTCGATACTTTGAAGGTTGGCGATGTGGTTGGAGTCTTACCAATTCATTCATGCCTCACGGCAAATCTTATGGGTAAATACTTTACTTTTTCTGGCGACCAACTGGAACATATGTAAGTACTTTCGTAATCGTGTTAACTTTTTTATCTATCGCTCGTTCTTTGAAGAAAGGCGATAAGCGCTTTTCATGAAACGCTAGTGGTCACTTGGTGTTTTTTAGTGCAAGAGATGCTTTTATCAAAAGATACTATTTCATCTAAACCACCAACATTTCAGGTCAATCTCTGATCTAATGAAGTGTTAAGCTATGTTTTCGGTCATTTACCGATCGATAACGCTGGTTTACCGATACTACTTTTTAATAGGATGATACTTCTTGCAGTTTTGTAATACAACGGTCAAACTCAACAACAATGATTAAAAACTATCTAAAGGTTGCTATCAGAAATCTGATGCGCAACAAATTCTACTCGATCCTCAATATAAGTGGTCTTGCGATTGGAGTCGCTTGTTGCTTATTGATTGTCTTATTTGTTACTGACGAACTCAGTTACGATAAATACTATGACAATTCTGAAAATACGTATAGACTTACCATGGCTGGTGCGCTTAATGGTTCTGCCTTTGACTTAGCAGTTGTAGGTGATGTTGTAGGTCAAACTTTAATGGAAGATTTTCCTGAGGTAATTAATTATGTTCGGTTCAGACAAAATGGTGCTCCATTTATTCGTTCAGGTGAGAATATTTTCAAAGAAGAAAAGTATGTCTGGGCTGATCAATCTGTGATTGATATTTTCGGTCTTCAAATGGTCAGCGGAGATGCCACATCAGCTTTAACAGCGCCAAAGTCCTTATTAATGAGCGAAAGCGCGGCAAAAAAGTATTTTGGAACCAATGATGCAGTAGGTCAACTAGTTGAATTTGGTGAAGCAAAGGATTATCGTGTAACAGGAGTTTACAAAGATATACCTCACAATACACACTTTGACTTTGATGTGATCGGTTCAATGGAGACGTTAGATGAGGCAAAACAAAACATTTGGATGAGTATGAATTTCCAGACGTATGTGGTGTTGACTCCAGGTGCAGACCTAGAGAAGATGGCATCGCTTTTTCCGGCTATGCTCGAAAAGTATATTGGTCCTGAGGTTAAGAGGTTCATGAATATGGAATGGGATGAGATGGAGCAAAATGGCTCAGTGCTTGCCTTTGGTCTGCAGCCTGTTGCCGATATCCATTTAAATTCTGATTTGCAAGGAGAACTAGGTGCGAATAGCGACAAAAGCTATGTATATATCTTCTCAGCAATAGCATTTTTCATTTTGTTAATTGCTTGTATCAACTTCATGAACTTGGCCACTGCGCGTTCAGCACATAGAGCAAAGGAAGTTGGTGTCAGAAAAGTATTGGGTTCAATAAAAGCGCAATTGATTTACCAATTCTTAGCGGAGTCAGTATTAATCAGTTTTATATCGTTCATTTTAGCGGTTGGCATTGCCTATCTAGCATTGCCGTTTTTTAATGACCTTTCGGCTAAAGAATTGGTAATACCTTTTACCAATCCAATCTTTCTAGGTTCAATTTTTGGTGGTGTTTTTATAGTTGGCCTCTTAGCCGGTAGCTATCCAGCATTCTTCCTTTCTGCTTTTAAGCCTGTTACTGTTTTGAAGGGATCATTAAGTAATGGTATGAAGAGTGGTGCGCTTAGAAGTGTACTTGTGGTGATACAATTCTGTACCTCTATTTTCCTTGTCATTGGTACTTTGGTGATTTTAAATCAACTGGATTTTATCCAGAACAAGAACCTCGGTTTTGATAGAGATCAAGTTTTAATCATTAATGACGCCTATTTAGCTAGAGGAAATGTAGCTGCACTGAAAACGAAGGTTGAGACTTTTTCAGAAGTAAAGTCAGCCTCGCTTAGCGGATTTTTACCGACACCTTCAAGTAACAATACCAATCTGTTTTTTAACGGTATTGTACCGAGTGATGGCAATCAGGTAATTATGAGTAGTTGGACGATTGACTATGAGTATTTAGCTACACTTGGTATCGAGGTTTTGGAAGGAAGGAATTTTTCTAGAGATTTTGCTACAGATTCAACTGCAATTATTGTCAATGAAGCAGCGATTAAAGAGTTTGAGATTGAAGGAGATCCTTTAGGGAAAGTGATAGGAACTTTCGTCAGTAATGAAGGCGATATCCAAGGCTATAGAATAGTGGGTATTGTTAAAGATTTTCACTATCAAACACTAAAATCTAAGATTGGACCACTTGCTATGCAATTGGGTAATAGTTCTAGGCTTCTTAGCCTTAAAGTAAATACGAGGGACTATTCGGGCTTGATAGATAAACTTGAAGCGAGTTGGATGGAGCTAGCCCCTAACCAGCCTTTTGAAACATCGTTTTTAGATGATAGATTTAATCGCATGTACGATGCTGAGCAAAGGCTCGGGAAGATATTTGGTGTGTTTGCTACCATAACAATTGTGGTTGCTTGCCTTGGGCTTTTTGGATTAGCAGCATTTACAGCTGAGAATAGAATCAAGGAAGTTGGTATTAGAAAAGTACTTGGTGCCAATGTAGGTCAGATCGTATACCTGCTTTCTAAAGATATGGGTAAGTTGGTTCTGGTTGCATTGGTTATTGGCGCACCCTTGGCATGGTATGCAATGAACTCTTGGCTACAAGGTTTTGAATACAGGACTTCAGTAGGCTGGACAGTTTTTGCAATGACAGCCCTGGGGTCACTGTTTATTGCGATTATAACCATGAGCTATCAATCACTGAAGGCTGCGGTCAGTAATCCGGTGAAGTCTTTAAGGGCAGAATAAAAAATATATTATCTAATTGAAGAAGAGTGACTTAGTACTAAGTCACTCTTTTTTTGTGTTGCATAAGACAAGATTATTGCATTAAAATTGTTACACTAGTGTTTTGACACACTTAATGAAGTCTTTAGTAAAACTACCAGTCTTGATCTGGATATTCATTTCGCTTATAGTATACGCTAGCGTGTTAATATCTCCGTTGATTTTTCAGTATTCTGGAGTGATTTCATTCGGTATTCCATTCATCTTATTGCTTAACCTAGTCTTATTAATCCTCAGTTTGGTCTTTAAGTCTAAACTGGGTTGGATTGCCCTATTACTTCTTGTTTGTGGTTGGCCATTTGTTAATGTTGCGGTTAGCATTAATGGCAATAACGATTTGACACAAGATGGAATTAAGGTGCTAAATTATAATGTCAAATGGTTTGTAGACGCCAAGGCTAATGAATACAATGATGTGATTGATTGGATAGCGGAGGTGGACGCGGATATATTGTGCTTTCAAGAGTTTTATCCAAGAAGGAATATTGCTGAAAGAATAGCAGGAAATAATAAATACAATATTTCGATAGACGCCCAAAGGTCTAATGTCGCAATATTTTCAAGGTATCCAGTCTTGAATGAAGGATTGCTTTTAGACGAAAGCTCATTTAATAATATTCGGTTTGCCGATCTATTAATAGATGAGGATACGATTAGAGTTTATGCAGTGCACTTGGAGTCAATGGGTATTGATCCTAATAAAATTCAGGATAGAGAGGGTATTCAGAACGAATATGATGATGTAAAGTCTAGGTTTCTTACTGCAAGCACCTCTCGCACTATGCAAATCAATACTTTGATTCGTCATGTCGAGCGTACTACATATCCAGTAATTATCGCTGGGGACTTTAACGATGTTCCTTTTAGTTATAATTACTTTGAATTCAGAAAACGGTTCTCAAATGCGTTCGAAGAAGAGGGTAGAGGATTGGGGATTACCTTCAATCATAAGATACCATTTTTAAGAATTGACAATCAGTTTTTTTCTAAGCAATTCAAGCTCAGGGCCTTCAAGACGATGGGTAATATTTATTATTCTGACCATTTCCCTCTAGTAGGTATTTATGAGTTAAGTGACTAGTTTGATGCTTTGAATGGGTTTTTTATGGCTGGCAATAACAGGAAACTTACTAGATCAAGTGCGGATAAAGTCGTGGCAGGAGTCTGTGGCGGCTTAGCCGATTGGATAGGCTGGGATGTCACTTTAGTAAGACTAATTTATGTGTTAATTTCAATTTTCAGTGCTGGTTTTCCTGGGTTCATAGTTTATGTAATCCTATGGGTGATTATGCCGTCAGATGAATAACTACTTTTCAACCAAATCTATAATTAGAACTAAACTAAATGAAACGATTTCTACTTGCTTGCTTAGTCTGTGCGACTATTACGGCAGTACCTTCATGTGACTTAAAGTACTTTGAAAGCACTGAATTTGGAGATATTATCTTCGATCCGTCTTTGGCCATACCCGTTGGATCAATAACGTACACTGTAGCCGAACTCTTCGAAGAATTGAATGAAGGGGGGGCAGTGATTGCTCCTAACGCTGAAGATGTAGTTACCCTCACTTTCACAGAGACCTTACAGTCCCAGAGTGCATCAGGTTTTTTGACTGTTTTAGATCAGAACTTCGGCTCTAGTCTGGCATCGGGAACTAACTTATCAAATCCTCCAATAGCCACTACCATTTCGGTTTCAGAGCTATATTCTTTTGACTTATCTCAAACTGGTGACGAGGCTTACGACAGTATATTGTTTAGCGCAGGTAGTTTTGACTTTACAGCAAGCTCTGATATTGGAGCAGATGTTGATTTTACTGCCTCATTCATTTCATTAGAAGATGCAGCAGGGCAAATCGTAATGAACGGTAGCTTACCTTCAGGCGGTGCAGCGTTTTCTCAGTCAGCATCTCTTGTCAATGGTAAGGGCTTGTTTCACCTTGATGATCAAGGAAACCCTTCATCTAGTAAGTTTCTCGTTAGAATAGAATATACCATCAGTGTTGGGCCTACAAATAGTATTACAGCTGATCAAAGAGTTTCTTTCAATCTTGGTATCAATAACACGACTTTCCAGACCATCTACGGCAACGTAGGAAATCAGGCATTGAATGTAGGGGAACAAGATATTAGCTTAGACTTCTTTAGCACATTTGATGGGGGAAATATCACTTTTGCAGACCCTACAATACGGTTTATTTTTGATAACAGCTTTGGGTTTCCGTTGGGCATAGACTTCCAGCAAATCACTGCTGTGAGTGGATCAGGAACGAACATACCGCTACAAGGAGCGGTGGTAGATAATTTACAAGTTGTGAATGCACCTACTATTACGCAACAGGGTGATTTTGTAAGAACGGAGATTGAGATTAATGCTGGTAATTCTAATATTGCTGACTTGCTTTCATCCAAGCCCACAAGATTTTTAGTGAATGTTGGGGCAGAGTCAAACCCTACTAATGTACCTGCAGCCTACAACTTTATAGATATCTCAAATATCTTGGACGCTTCTGTTGAGATTGAAGTCCCTCTAGAATTGAACATAAATGGGTTGACAGCCGAGGAAGTTGTAAACTTTACTAGTGGGGCGGATTTAAGTGACGCGACCAGACTTTTATTTAGGGTGATAGCTGAAAATGAATTGCCTCTAGGTGGTCGAGTGGAGCTTCAATTCAGAGATGGCTCAGGGAATGTTATTTACACCGTTGATGATCGTCCTGCATTTACGGCAGCTTCTGTAGGTCTGGATGGCAGAACAAATGAAGTCGCTATGTCAACAGTTGATATATTAATTCCAGAAGAAGGAATTAGAATCATTGAAAATGCGACCACTATAAATGTTGTCGCTACGCTTTCAACGACAGATGCTCAGTCAGGAGCCTCGGTGAAATTATTCAATGACTACGAGTTGAGATTCCAATTAGCAGTTCAAGCAGATGCGAGAGTAAATTTAAACGGTAATTAAGATGAAGAAGCTACTAACAATCGCGCTATTAGTTTTTGGGTTTTCAAGCATAAATGCCCAAGGCTATATGTCTTTCTACCAGTTGAGAGATATTGTTCCACAAACGCAAGGTTTACAACCTGCATTCATACCGGATAATTCTTTGACCATTAGTATGCCGGCTCTGAATGCAGGAGTACTAATACAAGGAGATGTAAAACTTCAAGAATTGTTCTCTAGGCCAAATGGTCAAGCAGGACTAACGGTTGACTTCGATTTGCTTAATTCTGTCGCTCAAGCTCAGAATTTCTTAAACCTTGATATTACATCTAATATTTTCCATTTAGGGTTAAGAACTAAGTACGGAGCGTTCTCTTTATTTGCAAACGCTAGAGCTACTGTAGACTTTTCTTATGGAAAAGGTCTTATGGAATTTTTAGCCAACGGAAATGGAAACTCCATTGGGAGTACCATTGATTTTGCGGGTACTCAAATGAGAATGGAAGCTTATCAAGAAGTTGGTATAGGCTATGCTAACACCTTTTTGGACGAGAGGTTAACTGTAGGAGCCCGTGCAAAATTGGTGACTGGTATTTTCCATGGATCTTTTGCCGATGGAGCTACCGCCTCTTTGACCACGGCTTCTGATGATTTCGCTTGGCAAATTGCCGTTCAGAATGGTACGGCCAATACAGCCGGCTTAGATCTGCTATTTAATTCGGATGATTATGCTGACGATGCGCTCACTACCTATATGATGGGTAATGAAAATCAAACGCTAGCATTTGATTTGGGGGCAAAATTCAAGCCGCTGAAATGGCTTGAAATAGAAGCTTCGGTAAACGATATCGGCTCAATTAACTGGAAAGAACAAGTAAGAAACTACAACACGGCTGATACCGTAGCGACTTTCTCAGGACTTAACTTAGACGGTTTGCAAGAAGCAGGAGATGCATTTCAAGATAGTTTAGGGGGTAAATTTAACTCTAACGAAACAAGAGAAGCCTTCACGACTAATCTGCCTACAAGAGTTTACTTAACTGCTTCGGCTTACTTGACAGAACGTGATAGGTTTTCATTGACTTATTTTCAGTCTAGTGCTTTAGATAATCTTCCTGCGAACTATGCTTTGGCTTTCAATCACCGTTTCGATAAATTCGTTATTGGTGTTTTAGGGACTTTTAGGAGATCAAATAACGAAACTAATATTGGAGCTAACTTAGGAACTAACATTGGCCCAGTTCAGCTTTATATGGCCTTAGATAACGTTCTAGTTTTAAACAAGCCAGAACAATATTCCAAAGCAGATTTTAGATTTGGCTTGAACCTGATGTTCGGTTATAAGAAGTGGAGCAAGAAGCCTAAGGTTGCCGATCTTGATGCCCTTTAGAGCGCCTTTCTATTCCTAATATAATTATTGGGAGTAGTGTTAAATCCAGAATTAGCGCAATCACAGCAGTGATTACGATAAATAACCCCAAGTAGAAAGGGGAAGATAGGCCAGAGCTAAGAAATAAAGCAAAGCCAGCACATAAGACAAGACTCGTTATGAGGATACTCTTACCAGTGCTGGCTATGCTGTTTTTAAGCGCCCAGACTGTTGATTTAAATCGCTCCCTTTCTAGATAGTAGCGTGCTAAAAGATGGATGCTATCATCCACGGCTACCCCAAAGGCTACGGTGAAAATTATCGCAGTTGATATATTCAAGTCTATTTGGAAATATCCCATCAAACCGAATAAGATAAGAATGGGCAGGAGGTTAGGGACTAAAGAGTAAAGAACTATCCTCCAATTTCTAAAAAGCATAAAGAGGAAAAGTGATACGCTTATCACCGCTACTCCTAAGCCCTTCACAAGTGATCGCGATATATAGTTGTCAGTTTTGTCAATTAAATATGATGTTCCTGTTAACCTAGCGGTCAATACATCAGGATCTATTTGTGTAACCAAAAAGGTCTTAAGCGTGTCATTTAATACCCTTGCTTTAGCACTCCCTATATCCTTTGATCTGCCAATAACCCTGATTGTTTCTCCTGTGTTATTTTGAAAAGCCAGTCTTGCTTCTTCTAGCTTTGGAGAATTGTATAACCTTTTCACCCTGTTGAAATCGTTCTCTAGAGGAAGGTTGTAGAAGCGCTGTGATGCACCATTCAAACTAGAGTTAAGCGTTCGGATCAGGCTTAAAGGAGATTCGATTTGTCTTACATCATATGTTTTCGCAACAAAATCTTCAATACGTTCGATCGCCTCCAATACTTGAGAATCAAAGAGGGTTCTATCCTTGCTGAGCTTAATGCCAATTTCGAATGGCTTATAGCCGTCATAATTATTATCAAAATAGACGACCTCTTTTAGTTCTGGTTCGTCTTTTTGAAACCCAACGATTAAGGATGTATTGAGCCGCAATTCAGTCATTCCAAAAATTAAAATCACAGATACAAGAGAAATTGCCCAAACAACGCTGCGTTTGTTCCTCAACACAGAAATAAACAATCTATCAAGGAATGTTTTCCCAAAAAATTGACGACTGGTTTTCTTTTCTAGAGGTTTTGGGAAGTAATACAGAATAGCGGGCAGTAGGAGGAAAGTGATTAAAAAGGCGAACAGTACCCCTGCTGCTGTATACATACCGAAATCCCTGATTGGAGGAATGGGTATTACATAGAGGCTAATGAAGCCAATTGAGGTTGTAATAGACGTCAGGAAGGTTGCTTTGCCAATAAAGAGAATGGTAGATTTTAATGCCTTCTCTTTGGATAATTTGTGCTCAATAAAGTCATCGTATTTATGAACAAAATGTATTACATCCGACAGCGCCACGATGAGTAGAATAGGAGGTATGATTACTACTAAGACGTCAATAGATTTTCCTGTAAGCGCTAAGAACCCCATTGTCCAAACGATGCTTAAAACCAAAGCGGCAAGCGGAAGGATTACTCCCTTAAGGGTTTTGAATAGTAAGGACAGGACTATGATTACGAAGACAAGGGCTAGTAAAAGCAGCATCGTTAGCTCCTTCTCCAATTTCTTGGTGAAGTCATGCTGCATTTGAATCTTTCCTGAAATGAGGTATTCACTTTGATGCCTAGATCCTAGGTATTGCCTTAGTTTCGACATAAAGGCTTCGGAGTCGATGTCTTTCTCAAACGCTTGATGTCTAATGATGAACATCATTGACTCACCATCTCTTCCGAAGAACTTACCGTCTAAACCATTTGATAAGATAAGTTCTTGAGAAACCACTTTCTGTGGTGAGATGAGTCTTATCGAATTAATACCAAAAGGAGTGACCTGAAATTTTTTGGTCTCAAATGGACTTTGGATACCTGATATATCAGGCCATAATTTTAGGTCTTCGATTGTTTTGTGCGCTACTTTTAGCGCAACAGTATCGGTAGGCTTCTTATGCTTTAGTACTACGAAAAGGAAATCATTGAACTCCCCAAATTCATCGTTCAAGGACTCGTAATAGGTTAGGTCATCATCTCCTCTCGGGAAGAAGCTGTCAAAATCGTAGTTGAATTTAAGCTTAGGTATTTGAGCACCAAAGAACAGAGTGATCGCAAGTAGAATGAACAAACGGATCAATGCTTTTTTCTTATTGAGGCTTGCAAAGTTTTCTATCCACTTTGGTATGCGAAAAACTTCCGAAGTACGCTTCCCATTCGTGACATTTTGATTTAATTTGTTCATTCGTTCAAATCTAAAAAATCATAGTCATTATGAAGCAGTACCACGACTTAATGAAGCATATTCTCGAAAATGGAGTAGAAAAAGGCGATAGAACAGGTACTGGAACAAAAAGTGTCTTTGGTCATCAAATGAGATTTGACCTTTCAGACGGATTTCCGGTAATTACAACGAAAAAGCTGCACTTAAAATCCATCATTCACGAGTTGCTTTGGTTTCTGCAAGGAGATACAAATATCAAGTACTTGAAAGATAATGGCGTAAGAATTTGGGATGATTGGGCAGATGATGAAGGAAATTTAGGCCCTGTTTATGGTTATCAATGGCGTAATTGGCCCGATGGGAAAGGTGGGACGATTGATCAAATCGAGAAACTTATTGATCAGATAAAGAATAATCCAAATAGCCGTAGGCTGATCGTTAGTGCATGGAATGTGGCAGATGTAGATAATATGGCGCTTCCGCCATGTCATACTTTCTTTCAATTTTATGTGGCAAATGGAAAACTGAGTTGCCAGTTATATCAGCGAAGTGCAGACGTGTTTTTAGGAGTTCCTTTTAATATCGCATCTTATGCACTACTTGTCTTGATGGTAGCACAAGTTTGTGGTTTAGCACCAGGAGAGTTTGTCCACACTTTCGGTGATGCACATTTATATTCCAATCACTTCGAGCAGGCGAATCTACAATTGACACGTGATTTAAGGCCTCTACCTACTATGAAGCTGAATCCAGATGTAAAGGATATCTTTGACTTCAAGTTCGAGGATTTTGAGTTAGTGGGATACGATCCGCATCCGCATATCAAGGGTGCTGTAGCCGTGTAATTATATCTTTTAAGAAGTTCTCGGGGTCTTCATAAGACCAATCGTCTATTTGCCGAAAGTACTTAATCCCAGAGGCATTGGTAGCAAAAACGGAGTCTGCTTCTGCCAAGACTTCTTTCTTTTCCATTACTTCCGTAACCTGGGTTTCAAATTCAGCTAATAATGAGATGATCGTATTTCTCATGATCCCTTCGACACATCCAGAGGCAATTTTAGGCGTAAAGACCTCTTTGTTTTTAATCCAAAAGAGATTCGAAATGTGTGTTTCGGAAAGGTTACCCTGGCTATCTGTTAATATTATATCATCTAGTCCTCTAGATTGTTTTTCTCGTCCTGCTAAAACGTAGGTTAAAGCGTTAGTGGTTTTCGCGAACGAGATTGGCGAGTATTGCGTATTGAAATCTTCAGAAAAACCCGCTCTCTGTAAATCTTGGAATATCTGCGATTCTGAAGGTTTGACTTCTAAATAATAACTCGCTTCAGACGCTGAAGGCGTATACAGACCTCCAGAGTTTCTCCATAGCAATAGCTTGGTTCTTGTATCGCCTTCTATTTGATTTACTTCTCGTAATTCATTGATTTCTTTTTCAATTGAAATGTGCGCTAAGTTGGGTGGAAATTCAATACCCATTACCTGGCAACCTCTCTGCAATCGACCTAAATGTTTTTCAATCAAGTTAATTCTTCGATCTCCTGTAACAATTGTTTCAAAGAGACCGTCTCCATAACAAAATGCTCGGTTGTCAGTTTGGATGATAGAATCAGAAGAGTTGATAATTCGAGAGTTAAATATTGCTTTCATGGAGGGTATTAACCTTTCAAACTTAATGGAATTTTGTGAACCACATATTCCTTAGTATTGCAAACTTAATTTAGAGAACCAAATGGCAAACCAGAGTAGTGTATTTGATATGATAGGACCTGTGATGATTGGGCCTTCGAGTTCACATACGGCTGGAGTAGTTAGGATTGGTCGTGTAGCAAGGAAAATTTTAGGGAAACAGCCTGAAAAAGCTAGTATAACCTTTTATAATTCTTTTGCTCGAACTTATGAGGGGCACGGAAGCGATCGTGCGATTGTTGCAGGCTTGTTAGATTTTAAAACTGACGATATCAGAATTAGAACCGCATTTGATGAAGCAGAGAAGGCGGGCTTTACGTACAAGTTCCGTTCAGTTGGTAATGCTTCTACTATGCATCCGAATACAGTAAAGGTAGTTGCTCAGGTTGGGGATAGACAGATAGAGGTAGTTGGAGAGAGCAGAGGTGGTGGTGTAATTAAGATTACTGAGGTAAATGGTTTCAATGTAGGTTTCAATGCCAGTTTTACAACCATGATATTGTTAGCAAATGATCGGAAGGGAGCCATTGCATTCATCGCTACTGTGTTAGCAAATGATGAGTGTAACATTGCCTCAATGTCGGTTAATAGAAAAGGAAAAAATGATATGGCGTGTCATGTAATAGAGATGGACTCTAAACCACCGACCGTCACAGTAGATTATTTAAAGCATTTGGAATGGATAAGAGAGGTCATATTTATTCCAGACATCGATTTTTAAACGGTAAACATGAATTTTAAACAAAAACTCTTTTTCGGCCTGGGCCTCCTTTTTATGGGGAACCTAGCCATCGGTCAAGGCGTAAACAAGACGCAGTGGACACTTGAAGAATGTGTCAGCTATGCCTTGGAGAATAACCTTACGATTAGAAACAATCAACTCACTCAACTTCAAAATGAGATTGCGGTGAAGCAATCAAAGTTTGCGCGTTTGCCCAATTTAAGTGCTGGTGGTAGTGTAGGTCAGTCCTTTGGTAGAACGATTGATCCCGTGTCTAACTCTTTTGTGAGTCAAGATATTGTTTCTGGTGGATTATCCGCCAATTCTAACGTAACCTTATATCAAGGTGGTATTCTTCAAAATACAATTAGGCAGAATGAATTGAACCTTCAGGCAAGTGAATTCGACTTAGAGAAGGCTAAGAATGATATTGGCTTATCAGTCGCTACCAACTTCTTAAGTGTGCTGCTAAATAGAGAACAGCTTGAAAATGCTAAGTTTCAGCTTGAGGTGACAAAACAACAATTGGATAGGACGAAGAAGCTTGTTGCAGCTGGTTCACTTCCGCTTACCAATCAACTTGATTTAGAATCTCAAAATGCTTCTAATGAAGTTCAAGTCGTCAATGCTGAGAATAACCTAGGCTTAACATTATTGACTTTGAAGCAGTCTATGCAGATGCCTGCAGATCAAACATTGAATATTGTTGCCCCTGAATTGACAGTAGAAGATGTTAATATGACTTTGCAAACACCGTCTAAGGTTTTTGATATGGCCATTCAAAACCAGCCCGAAGTTAAAAGTGCAGAGTTAGGTATAAAGAGTAACGATTTAGGAGAAAGAATTGCACGCGGGGCTTTCCTGCCTTCCCTGAGTGTTAGTGGTAGTATTTCCACTAACTATTCAGATAGAGCAAGACAACTCTTAGGAAGCACAATTATAAATGTACCTGCACAAGATGTAGGTTTTGTGCAAGGCTCTGGAGATAGAGTTTTTCTTGACCCATCACAACAGACAGTACCTCAGTTTAGTGATACTTACGGTGCTGCTGATCAATTCAATGACAACTTAGGGCAATCAGTAAGGGTTAATTTGAGCGTTCCGATATTCAGTAGGCTTTCTAATACTTCGAATTTACAGCGTGCTAAAATTAATAAGCAGCGTGCTGAGATAACCTCTCAGAATGTTAAGAATCAATTAAGACAGGCTATTGAGACAGCTTATAACAATGCTGCAGCGAGTTTGAAGTCCTACGAAGCGACAGGAAAAAGAGTGACTGCTTTGCAAGAGTCTTTCAGAGCAACTGAGCAGAGATATAATGTTGGTGATGTCAACTTTGTGGATTACGAGGTGGCAAGTAACAACCTCTTTGCGGCAAGAACCGACCTTGTTCGCGCAAAATACGAGTACATTTTTAGAGTGAAGATTTTAGATTTTTATTTAGGCAACCCAATAACATTAGATTAAGAAGAAGATGACGAAGAAGAAAAAAGGATCAAATAAGATCGTTTGGATTTTACTTGTATTAGTAGTTCTAGTACTAGTATTCGCGATTGTTGGAAAGCAGGCAGGTGTTATTGGTGGAGCGAAAACCATTAAAGTTGAATTTGCGGAAGCAAGTCGTGTAACCATTGTTGAGAAAGTCACTGCTTCTGGTGTAGTTCAGCCAGTAACTGAAATCGCAATTAGTCCAGATGTGGCAGGAGAGATTATCGAATTGAATGTTGAAGAAGGAGATGATGTAGTTGAGGGAATGATTTTAGTGAAAATCAGACCTGATAACCTCCAGTCGGCTTTAGATAGAACTAGGGCAAACCTAAATCAGCAAAAAGCTAATTTGGCGTCCTCTAAGGCGAGTAAATTCCGAAGCGAAGCACAGTTAAAGCAATCGGAATTGGCCTTTAATAGGGCTGAAGGTCTAAGAAAGGAAAAAGTAATTTCAGAAGCAGATTATGAGACTGCTAAAGCAAACTATGAAGTAGCCAAGTTTAATTTGGAAGCAGCAGTGCAGAGTGTAAACGCTGCAGAGTTTATCATCAAATCTAGCCAAGCTACAGTTGAAGAAGCAGAAGAGAATGTAAGGTTGACTACAGTAAGAGCTCCTTCGACAGGAACGATCTCGAAGCTGAATGTGGAGCAAGGAGAACGTGTGGTAGGTACACAACAAATGGCTGGTACTGAAATGATGAGACTTGCAGATCTTAATCAAATGGAAGTACAGGTTGACGTGAATGAGAACGATATCATTCGTGTAAATGAAGGTGATACGGCTATTATCGATGTGGATTCTTATTCTTCAATGGATAAAAAATTTAAAGGAGTAGTAACGGCAATCGCTAATACGGCCAACCCTAAAACCTCTGCTGATGCAGTGACCGAATTCAAAGTAGAAATTCGCATCTTAAATGATAGTTTCAGTGATTTACTTTCAGAGATTCAAGGACCATCTCCATTCAGACCAGGTATGACAGCAAGCGTTGAGATTATTACTACTACTAAATCGAATGTTTTATCTGTCCCATTAGCATCAGTGACGACTAGAAACCCCAAGCTGGAAAAGGCGAATGCTAAAAAAGGTTTTGGTGACGACAAAGAGGAAGAAGAGCCAAGGGTTACAAACGCCAATACTAAACCTATAGAGAAAGAGGACATCAAGGAAGTAGTCTTCATTAATGATGGTGGGACAGCAAAAATGGTCGAAGTAACAACTGGGATTAGTGATTACGATAATATTGAAATACTGTCTGGCTTGAGTGAGGGTGATCAAGTGATTTCAGGTCCATTCTTCGTAGTCTCTAAGAGACTCAAGACAGGTGACTTAGTAGAAGCAACGGCTGAGAAAAAGCCAGCTTCATCATCTAAATAAGTCAAACTGAATATATATGGCTATAAAATTGGGGCGAGTAGCCCCTTTTTTATTGAAAGGACTTTAATTCCTTGTAGAGTCTATTTAGGGGTAACCCCATGACGTTGTAATAGTCTCCTTCGATTTTGCTAATACCGATCATTCCTAGCCATTCCTGAATGCCATAGGCTCCCGCTTTGTCATAAGGCTTATAGGAATCTATGTAGTAGTTTATATCCTCAGGACTGAGTTGGTCGAAAGTTACAGCTGTAATTTCCGTAAAGCTTATTTTTCTCTCATTTGTCCTCAAACAAACACCAGTGGCAACTTGATGAGTTCTGCCTGACAAACTTTCAATCATTGATAGAGCTTCAGTTCTATTATCCGCTTTTTCTAAAATTTTGGAATCTATCACAACGGTAGTGTCGGAGGTGATAACAAGCTCATCAGCTACGATTTCCCCTATTGCGTCAGATTTCTTAAGCGCTAAATATTCGGCAACTTCAAGCGGTTCAAGGGTGTCAGGGAAAGATTCATCAATGGGTTTTAGACGAACCTCGAAATCTAAGTCTAAGCTTTTGAGCAAAGCTTGTCTTCTAGGAGATTTAGAAGCCAGGATCAAGCGGTATTTCAAATTCATCATTTTTTATTGATCCAAACAGATAGCCGCAAATTACTTTGGGATAAAAGTATGTTGATTTTTGTGGAAGCGTATAACCTGAGTAACAGACCTGTTTTACAGTATCCATATTAATCTCTTGCGTAATAATGGCGAATTGCGCATCACCTCTTATCGTTTTGGTAAGGCAACTGGCAAAATTCCTTTCGAAGGTTATGTTAGTCGATTTTCTTTGATCTTTACCAATGATACCCAGGGCCTTTTCAATAATGAAGTAGTGCATCACTGTAAGGTCTAGTTTTTTGATTACATCAGGGAAATTCCATCCCATGCGATCAAGTGCTTCAGGTTTTAATCTAACCTTATAAGCTTCTTCACCAAACAGTAAACCAAAGGCCCAAGGTTTGCCTAAAATAATCTCTGTTACATCGTTTGGGTTCTCTAATGGCGTTATGACAAAGTTGGGCTCAAGTTTTTTGAGAAAATCATCCTTATCAAAACCAGCAAGATCACTTATTAATCGATGTGTCGGAAGAATCCTCAAGTCATCCGTTTCACCATTTGTGAGGTACATCATGTGATAGTGGTATCCTTCACTACCCAAATTAGCTTCACCTTTGTCGATCAATTCTTTTCGATATAAAATAGAACTTTCCAACCTGTGGTGTCCATCAGCCAGGATTATTTTCTTCTGACCTAGCTTATCAATAAACTTTTGAATTACACTTCGATCGTGAATAACAGATAGGACATCACGTACACCTTGATAATCTTCAGTCTCATAGATAGGGTTTTTCATGCTCTCATCCATGTATTCCTCTAATTCGAAGGTAGGATCAAAATAAAGGCCATGCGTTGGACTAACATTTAGCTCGGTGGCTCTCAGAACTTCAACGCGATCTGAGACTGAGTGAGGAATTGTGTTCTCATGTCGTAATATTTCAGAATCGGGTTGGCCCCAATCTGTCGCTTCTATAAAGCTTATGAACCCTTTCCTAATATAATTTTTGGAACTTCCTGCTAGGGAGAAATACTGATAATAGACATAAATACCAGGTAATGGATCTTGTTCAATCACCCCGCTAGCTTTCCACTTTGCAATGGTAGCCTGTGCGTGGCCGGGAGTCTTTCCATGCAGCGGCACACTTAAATGAATACTATTATGTGGGTGTTCGTATAGTGCGTCACGCTGTTTTTGAGAAATCACATCAAAAAGAGGAGAGGTTAAATTCTCAATATTGGCAGATAGTTCCTTATTATATCTCCATGCACGGAAAGGTAGAATGTTAGCCATTATTATTGCTTAGCCCTTAGTTTCCATTTGCTTAATTTTTCACTTCCGTTAAGAAGCTCATTTCCATTTGATTTTTCATGAAGAATATGTGCAGCCAAAGCAATTGCAAGCGCTTCTTTTTCAGTTGAGTTATCATTCAATGCTTCTGGGGTGAAGTATTTATCGACAAACTTTGTATCAAAGTTACCACTGATGAATGCATCATGCCTTAAAGCAAAATCGCAAAAGTCTAATGTTGTCGCTACTCCGGAGATTTGGTATTCATCAATAGCCCTTAGCATTCTTAACCTTGCTTGCTCTCTATTGGCACCGTGGGTGATCAGTTTGGAGATCATTGGATCATAGTAAATAGGTATTTCCATTCCTTGTTCATAGCCATCATCCACGCGAACACCTGGGCCTTGAGGGACAACATAAGTGTTCAAAGTCCCTGTATCGGGAAGAAAGTTTTCTCTTGGGTTTTCAGCATAAACCCTGACTTCCATAGAATGACCATTGATTTTCAAATCCTCTTGCTTAAAGCCAATGGCTTTACCTTCGGCAATAAAGATCTGTTCTTTTACTAAATCAATACCTGTAATTTCTTCCGTTACAGGGTGTTCAACTTGAAGGCGCGTATTCATTTCTAGGAAGAAGAAGTCTAAGTTTTCATCCATAATGAATTCCACAGTGCCAGCCCCATAGTATCCACAAGCTTTTGCAACTCCAACAGCGGCCTCGCCCATTTGTTTTCGTTTCTCTGGAGTAATCACCGAAGAAGGTGCTTCTTCAATTACTTTTTGATGCCTTCTCTGAATTGAACATTCTCTTTCAAAAAGGTAGAGTATGTTTCCATGTTGGTCTCCTAGGATTTGTATTTCAATGTGCCTCGGGGAGCTGATGTATTTTTCAACAAAAACAGATGAATCGCCAAAAGCCGATTTTGCTTCGCTCATTGCGCGCAGCATTTGGCTTTCTAGTTCTTCAGCCTGTTCAGCAACACGCATTCCTTTACCACCACCACCGGCACTTGCCTTAATTAATACAGGGTAGCCAATCTCATTAGCAATGGATTTTGCTTCTTCAACTTCTGTGACCGCATGGTTTACTCCAGGAACCATCGGGATGTCATACTTGGCAACCGCGTTTTTGGCAGCTAACTTGTCACCCATCACCTCAATAGCATGAGTAGACGGACCAATAAAAGTTATTCCATGGTCTTCCACTTGTTTGGCGAAGCCTGAATTCTCAGAAAGAAAGCCATATCCAGGGTGAATTGCATCGACATTCAGCTCTTTGCAAACATCTAATATTCTTTTTGTATTGAGATAAGATTCAGAAGAAGCGGGTGGACCAACGTTGACGGCTTCGTCTGCATAAGCAACGTGAGGAGAGGCAGAATCTGCATCGCTGTAGATCGCTACAGTCTTGATTCCCATTTCTTTAGCGGTTCGCATTACACGAATGGCAATTTCTCCGCGATTTGCAATAAGTATTTTATGAATTTTTTTTGAGGTCATATCTCTAGTTAATCAGCATGCAATGCTAATTAATAATAATCGCAATGAGAACCAATCAATGTGTTATATGTACTCTAATTTTTGATAAATGGTCTTTATAGTGTTATCTTCGTAACTGGTTTTAGCAATTCTAAAACTTCTCATACTTAAAGACAGAATACGTTGGATTTATTTGAAAAGCTACTGACTAACCGAGGCCCTTTAGGGAAACATTCTGATGTTTCTGAAGGATACTTTATGTTCCCAAAATTAGAGGGTGAAATTGCCCCTCGCATGAAGTTTATGGGCAAGGAAGTGTTAACCTGGAGTTTAAATAATTATTTAGGACTTGGTAATCACCCTGAAGTAAGAAAAGTGGATGCTCAGGCAGCTGCTGATTGGGGCATGGCCTATCCTATGGGTGCCAGAATGATGTCTGGTAACACAAAATACCATGAGCAATTGGAGCAAGAACTTGCCACTTTTGTTAGTAAAGAGGCGGGTTTATTGTTGAATTATGGTTACCAAGGCATATTATCTATTATTGATGCTGTGGTTGATCGTAAAGATGTAATCGTATACGATGCCGAGTCACATGCTTGTATTGTTGACGGAGTGAGATTACACATGGGTAAACGTTTTGTTTTCCCTCATAATGATATTGCAAACTTAGAGAAGCAGCTTGAAAGAGCGACTAAGTTGACTAATGAGACCGGTGGTGGCATATTAGTGATTACTGAAGGTGTATTCGGCATGTCGGGCAACCTCGGCAAGCTGAGAGAAATAGTTGCACTAAAAGAGAAATTCCAGTTCAGACTTCTTGTTGATGATGCACATGGTTTTGGTACTGT
>DLQN01000046.1:0-41385 GCA_002477595.1 Roseivirga sp. UBA7431 | reverse complement strand
TACTTCTCTACTTTTGCCAAGTCGATGGCGGCTATTGGAGCCTTTGTTGCAGGTAATAAGGAGATTGTTAAGTTCTTAAAGTACAACTTGCGTTCTCAGATTTTTGCTAAGTCATTACCAATAGCGTTCGTTATTGGTGGTTTGAAGCGACTTCAAATGTTAAGGGATAACCCTGAACATAAAGACAAGTTATGGACAATAGTGAATGCACTTCAAAGTGGTTTGAAAGAGAAAGGGTTCAGTATTGGTACAACTGAGTCACCAGTAACTCCGGTAGTTCTTAATGGAACGGTAGGAGAGGCTGCTGCGCTAAGTAAAGACCTAAGAGAGAACTTTGGTATCTTCTGTTCAGTTGTAATTTATCCTGTAGTACCTAAGGGGACTATTATATTGAGATTAATTCCAACGGCATCACATTCTTTAGCAGATGTCGAAGAAACAATTGCAGCATTCGAAGCTATTAAAGGGAAGTTAGCTACGGAAGAATACAAAAAACAGGAACTAGCATTGGCATTTGGTGAATAAAATCAAAAATAAGTGCCTTCACTGTTGATAGTAGAACATTTTGCCTTATATTGTGAACAGTTAGACATTATTATCAACAACCTTAAAACACGATAAATATGAGTCAGTTTAGTAAAGTTCAAGATTTAGTAAATTCTTTAGAAGGCGATTTCGAAAAGTTCTACGACAAAGGAAATCAAGCTGCAGGTACTAGAGTTAGAAAAGGAATGCAAGAACTTAAGAACCTAGCACAAGAAATTAGAATTGACGTTCAGAACAAAAAAAACGGTTAAGAAATTAACTTCCAGTTAAAAAAGGCTTCGACTTGTCGAAGCCTTTTTTATGCCTTTTACTTTAATAAATCGGCTATTTGAGCATTAAGAGCGGGTGTTGCACCCAATAACGGTAGCCTTACAAAGTTAGAGCATACGCCCTTTTGCCTCAGAACTTCTTTCACACCAACAGGGTTACTTTCGACATACATCAGCGAATTAATCTTCTCAAAAGAGGCGGTTGCAGCTTGGGATCTTGTAATCTCACCCGCTAAAGCTGACGTTGCGATAGCACAAAACTCAGTAGGGAATCCGTTCGCGAGCACAGAGATTACACCAATACCTCCCATCTCAATCAGATCAGTAGTGAGTAAATCTTCACCAGACGTAAGGAAAAAATTAGAATCCATACCATTAATAATTTTACGGCATTGATCTAAATCTCCTGAAGCTTCTTTAATCCCTATAATGTTTGAGTGTTTTGACAAGACAAGAGTAGTTTCAGCCATTATGTTTGACATTGTTCTGCCAGGAACATTATATAGAATGATTGGAAGAGGCGATCTGTCTGCCAAGTATTCGTAGTGGGCTATGATACCTGCTTGGCTAGGTTTGTTATAGTAGGGACTCACGGATAAGATAGCATCAACTCCTTCAAGATCAGCCTCAGCAATATCTTTAGCGACCTGAATGGTACTATTTCCTCCTATTCCGTAAACGATTGGAAGGTTTTTGGGATTGTTGTCCTTTACGAACTGCAGGATTCGAGCTTTTTCTTCTGGTGAAGTTGTTGCAGATTCTCCAGTTGTACCTAGCACTACATAATAATCAACAGCTTCTCCAGTAAATTCTAGCAACCTCGAAAGCCCATCAAAATCTACCGAACTATCTGCATTAAAGGGAGTGACTAGTGCTACACCTGTGCCTTGAAATTTTTCCATTATCGTATCGAACTAACGTATTTTATCATTTGGTCAGCAAAATTAGTAATGCCAGCGCTTTTATTAATACCGATCATCAACTCGTAGTATGCTGTATTGAACTCGTCATGAATGCCTATTCTACATTTAGCCTTTGTCTGTACTAATATGCTTTTCACTATTTCGTCCGATTCAAGGTCAAAATGGAAAAGGTAGTCAAAAGGAAACTGAACAAAATGCTGCACTACTTCAGCGTTCAGCTTTCCGAAATGAGTTAAGGCTGTCCTATCAAAAGACGGATATTCTGTCGGAATGGGTGTGTTTGAAGGGTTGAAGCAGAGGATTTCTACTTTTTTGTTTAGTCCAATTTGCTGAACGAGGGATGCGAGGACCTCTTCTTTTTTGGAGTCAGTCCAAGTATAAAGAACTCCAATTGATGAGGCTTTTTCAAATGGGACTAAACTTGTTCCACTTCTCTTACGCCTATTTGGGTTATTTAATAGGCTTAATATTTTTTTACCAATTGTTGACATTACTTGTCTAAGAGTGCTAAAAATTCTGATTCTGAAATGATATTCACTTCAAGTTTTGTTGCTTTTTCGAGCTTTGCAGGTCCCATCTTGTCACCAGCCACAAGGTAATCGAGTTTGGCGCTTATGGAGGAGACTACCTTACCTCCGTTAGCCTTAATCTTCTCTTTCAGCTCATCTCTAGAGAACTGTGTAAAGACTCCGCTAATGACAAAACTCTTATCTGCCAAATTGGATCCTTCACTGATCACTACCTTTTTAATGATTTCAAAGTTGAGCCCAGCAGCTTTGAGTTTATCAATTTGTCTAATGCTCTCTGGTGTATCAAAAAACCGAACTACGCTCTGAGCAATTCGCTCACCAATCTCTGGAACTTCAATAAGGGTTTCAAGACTAGCTTCCGCTATTTTATCTATCGTTTCGAAATGCTCTGCTAATTTTTCGGCTACAGTTTGGCCGACAAAGCGAATGCTTAATCCAAAAAGTACTCTTTCAAAAGGAACCGACTTGGAAATTTCAATTGCCCTGATGATGTTTTGCGCTGATTTTTCTCTTAGGCTCCTGAGACTGAAATCTCCTTTCTTCTCAGAATAGGTTTTGAATTCTAAGCCATTTAGTTGTTCATAGGTTAGTGAATAAAGGTCAGCGTAATTCTTTATAAGCCCATGATCTAATAACCCACGAATAGTTTCTGTACCGAGGCTATCAATGTCCATGGCCTTACGTTGGATAAAATGCTCTATTCTACCCTGTATCTGAGGTGGGCAGCCATCAATATTTGGACAATAGTGATTGGCTTCACCTTCGGAGCGAACGAGTTCTGTACTGCATTCAGGACAATGACTAATATAGGTGATAGGCTCACTGAACAGACTTCGTTGAGTTAAGACAACAGCCGTAATTTTCGGTATAATTTCACCTCCTTTTTCGACAGCAACGGTATCTCCAATCCTAACACCAAGCCTTTCTATCTCATTGGCGTTATGTAACGAAGCTCGTTTTACGGTGGTGCCAGCAAGTAGTACAGGTCTTAAATTGGCAACTGGTGTCACTGAGCCTGTTCTGCCAACTTGATAGGAGATACTTTCCAAGATTGTTGCAGCGCTTTCTGCCTTGTATTTATATGAAATCGCCCAGCGAGGGCTCTTGGCTGTGAATCCAAGTTCGTCTTGTTGGTTTAAGCTATTGACCTTGATGACCACACCATCGGTTTCTGACGGAAGTGTATGTCGCTTTTCTTCCCATTCGGTAATGTATTCCAGCACCTCATTGATGTCTTGACACTTTCGGTAAGTCGGTGACACATTGAAGCCCCATTGCTCTATTTGATGAATCGCTGCCGAATGTGTTGGGAAATTCATTCCATCACCCAACAAATAATATAAGTAACAGTCGAGTTTTCGACTGGAAACAACGGATGAATCTTGCATCTTGAGGGTTCCGGATGCGGCATTCCGAGGATTGGCCAATTGGTCTTCTCCTATATCTTCTCGCTCTTGATTTAAGCGTTCAAATTCATGTTTGGGTAAGTAGACTTCCCCACGGACTTCAAACGCATTAGGGACGTCTTGACTGATCTTTAAAGGGATAGAACGAATCGTCTTGGCATTAGCAATTACATCATCTCCTCTGGTACCATCTCCTCGAGTGACCGCCCTCTTAAGTATACCGTTTTCATAGGTTAGACTTAAAGCCACTCCGTCAAATTTCATCTCGCAGAAATATTCATAACCAGCACCATCAAGTCCTTTTGCTACTCTATTATCCCATTCGATAAGGTCCTCTTTAGAATACGTGTTACCAAGAGAAAGCATTCTGTATTTATGAACAACTGAATCGAATTCCTTGGTAATAGTGCCGCCAACACGCTGAGTAGGGGAGTCTTCTTTCTTAAATTCTGGAAATTTGTTCTCTAGAGTGATTAGCTTTTCTAGTAATTGATCAAATTCAAAGTCACTGATTTCAGACTTACTCTGTTGATAGTATAGATCACTGTGGTAGTTGATCTGTTCAGTGAGGGACTGAATTTCTTTCATCACTTCCTGAGGTGTCATACTAATTCAATTTGTCTAGCGAAGTTTGAAGATCAGTTTCTGCATTTTGGAGTTTGTCTTTACAGGAGCCAATGAGACCAGTCGCTTCTTTAACTAAGGACGTCAATTCATCTATATCGAGATCGTCTCCTTCAATTGTGACAACAATTTCATTGATTCGGTTTATCGCTTCTTTATACGTGAGGCTTTTTTTACTCATTTTTTACTGCCGTTACTTCGCTCTGAATGTTCTTATTTAATGTTCTTGTTTCCAAAAGATCACCAATCTCCACTTGTTGGTTCACAACAGATTTTCCATTCTTCAATGTGATCGAATAACCTCTGTTAAGAATAGTGGCAGGGTCGATCAGGTTGAGTTGCTTGTCCAGCGTAGTGATTTGCGCTTGTTGGCGTTCCAAATATCGCTTTGAAACATACCTTAAAGTAAGGGATTTCTGCTCTAGTTGGTGGTTATCTGTTGTTAAAATCTGCTGGGCAGACTGTCGAATTTGGTTGGATAGATATTGGAGGTGTTGCTGTTCGATAATCAGTTTCGCTTCGCAAACCTTTTCAATTTTGTATAAATATTCATGGAGAAGGTCATCAAAACGACCCATGCCAGAAATTAAAAATTCGGCTACCGCAGTAGGGGTTTTTAAACTTGTATGCGCTACAGAATCTGCTACTGTTTGATCCCTTTCATGACCAATTCCTGTGAGTACGGGTAAGGGAAAAAGCGAGATAGCCCTTGCTAGTTCATAAGTATCGAAACAGTCAAGGTCTGCTTGAGCACCGCCACCACGAATAATGACTACTGCATCGAAACTTATTTCGCTTTCGTATATTTCCTTTAGCGAGGTTCTAATAGAAACCACAGCTTCATTGCCTTGCATCATGGCTGGAAAAAGCTTGGTTTGGAAATGATAAAAGCGGTTATTGTTATTTAACTGATTCATGAAATCACCATAACCAGCTGCAGATTCTGAACTAATTATGGCAATCTTTTGAGGGACTAGTGGGAGTTCTAATTGCTTGTTTTTATCAATCAGGTCTTCTTTCTGAAGCCTTTGAATAGTCTCCTCTTTTAATCTAGATCGTTCGCCAATAGTATAATTAGGATCAATATCGTTAACCGTGAGACTAAGGCCATAGACCTCATGAAAATTAACACTTAGATTAAATAAGACCTTGATTCCTGGCTTTAGCGATGTGCTCGTGGCCTGTTCAAATTGACTGCTGAGTGTTCTATAAGTATATGACCAGATATTGGCTCTAATCTTGGCTTGGATGAAGTTGTTTTCTTTCTCGACCAACTCCATATAGCAATGACCCTTTTGATTAAGTCTTAATTCACTGATTTCTGCTATGACCCAATAGTTGGGAGCTAAGTGGGTCTCTAGCTTAGATTTAATCAGGTTATTAAGCTCGAAAAGAGTCAACTGCGCCATACTGCAAATTACATCAAAGTGCCATGGCTACAAACTAAAAATCCTGCCGAATAAGCAGGATTTATTTAATGTAAGTTCTTTTTAATTGCCGCCCGCATTGTCAGGCTTCGCCTTTCCGTCTGGACGGTTGCCTCGGCTGACTCTTTCCATTAAGGACCTTCTGAAATCCGAGTCAAATCGAATGACGCGCCAAACTTGCCTCATCGAGAGTACTTCTTTGAAGCGACTTAAATATATTTTCTCGAGATCAAGCTCAGCTTGCTTCTGTTCTAAATAGATCGCCAACATCTTATCTGCATTCTCATCAGAGATATTTCGAGTGCCTTCATCAAATAGGGACCTTTTCTGGGTGCCATATTTCTTGGAAAGTGTACTTTTTTCATTGTCGTACTCAGTGAAAATAGGCCAAAACACCTTGGCAGTTTCAGGCGTTAGCTCAAGACGATTCGTTAAGAATGCAATTCTTGCTGCTTGCAACTTTTCACTGTTCATCTGTGAACCTCTTCTGTTTCCTTCTTGAGCAAATGTTAGTGTAGTACACAATAACACGAGCAAACTGGTATATATGACTTTCATATTTCTAATAGTCAAAGTATTCAAAATCGTATTCTAACTCAGGATTACTATCCATAATATTCACAAAAATGCTGGTTTCATCAGCATAGATAGCATCTAACACGCTATCGATTTCCCCCAAATTTAAAAGCAACTCATCACTCAGTCCATTTTCACTTTCTAGAAAGGAGATAATGGTTTCGTCAGATACGCTAGACAATAAGTCCGTACTAGCCGCCTGATCCGATTGATTGAAATAGAACGTGATGAGTAAAACCAATGAAGCAGCAACTGCCAGCCACCTACTTAATGGACGCTGGTAGAATTTTACTTCCTTCTGTTCTTCACGCAGTTTAGCCTCAATCTTACTTGATAAATTATCAAAATACCCATCGGGTACTGTAAATGGTGACTTCTTAAGGTGTAGGTTAAACTTAAGATCACTTTCCTCAGCATCAATAGCATTCATGATTCGTTCAGATAGTCCGTTGAAATAACCAGCTTCAACTTGGAAGGGGTGCTTCTTAAGTTGTGGGTTGTCAAGAGGGTTGCTATCGTAATCTTTATTTTTCATTTTCTGTTTGATACTCAAAGTGTTAAAGGGTTTAATCTACACTTAAAGACTCTTCAACTTTTTTTACTGCCAAATGATAACTTGCTTTTAATGCACCGACACTTGTGCCAGTGATTTCAGACATTTCATCATATTTTAAATCGTCAAAATATCTCATATTAAAGACTAACCGTTGTTTTTCGGGTAGCTTCACCAAGGCCTTCTGTAATTTCATCTGAATCTCGTCACCATCGATTTGTTCTCCATGGGTAAGGGTGTTTTCTAACTCGTGATAGACATCATCAATAGACACCGAATGTCGTCTTTGTCGTTTTTTGAGGTAGTTGAGCGCCTCGTTAGTGGCAATTCTATAGATCCATGTGAATAATTGAGAGGCTTCTCGGAAGGTGTCTAAGTTCTTATAAACTTTGATAAAAACTTCCTGAACCACATCGTCAGTGTCATCATGTGAGATAAGAATCTTTCTTACATGCCAATAGACGCGCTCTTGGTATTCAGCTACCAAATTTTTGAAGGCAAAATCTTTGTTGGATGATACCCTAAACGCCTGAAGTATTTCTTTGTCTTCCAATTGGTGCTCTATTTCGTATCATTAGATGATTATTCAGACAAATGGTTTAATCACTGATTATTTAAATATAGTCATTCACTTATTAGTTGTCCTTTGCTGCGGTGCTCTAAGGTTTATTTACAACTAATTACTAATTTAGTACCAATATAACTTACCAGAAAAATGAGTATTGAGGAAGATATTAAGCAGGGTAAGAAGTTTGACAATGTTTATGAGAAGCTAATTGTGAATATTATGTTCACTAATGGCTGGATAGTTGACGAGCAGAGTAAGATTTTTAAACCCTATGGTATTACGACACCACAGTATAATGTCCTTAGAATTTTACGAGGTCAGTATCCTGATCCGTGTACTGTAAATACTATTATCGACCGAATGCTAGACCGTATGTCCAATGCCTCTCGTATAGTCGATCGACTAGAAGTTAAAGGACTTGTGGAACGAACTGTTTGCAAGACCGATCGAAGGGCAAAGGATGTATTGATCACGGAGAAAGGCCTTGCGATACTAAATAAAGTTGATAGCGCCTTACTTCTATGGATGAAGAAGTTAGAGTCAGTGACAAAAAGTGAAGCACATCAGATGAATGATGATTTAGATAAACTGCGGAGTATCTAAGGTTTTATCACGCTATATTTTTTCAATATTTCTAGTACTCTTTTTAAAGGAAGGGCATTTATAGAATGCTCATCACGCCCCACCATTGTTTCAGCAGCAAATAAGGAATTAATGATAGCCTCTTCAGTGGCTTCAATGGTAGCCATAAACAATGGAGACATGGCATCATTCCTTAAGACATCACCTTTATCGAGTTTCTCCTTTGTTTGATAAGGGATTCGATTGTTTTCCGCAGTAGAGGCCGCTACTACATAGTCACCACTACCATTAGAGGCAATTCCTCCACTTCGGGCTAAGCCCATCATTGCTCTTTTAGCCACTCGATCTAATTGACGAGCGTCCAGAGGAGCATCAGTCAATACCACTATCATACAAGAGCCATCACTTTTTTCTATAGCATTTCTGAAAGGGTATTGGTTTAATTCTTTACCGATAGGTGCACCATTAATACTCAATACACCTCCAAAGTTGGTCTGAACTAAAACGCCTACTGTATACCCGCCAACAGATTTAGGCAGTTTGCGAGAGGAGGTGCCGATGCCGCCTTTAAACCCAAAAGCGACTGTCCCTGTGCCTGCGCCAACATTACCTTCTTTTACTGGTCCACTCTTAGCATTTTCAATGGATGTAATTACATCTGATTCAGTGACATGCATCCCGCGGATGTCATTCAAGTAGCCATCATTGGTTTCGCCTACGACAGCATTCACAGATTGCACATTTTCGTTTCCCTTCAGACCTAAGGTATACTTTACTACTCCTTGAATTCCCACCGGAATACTCAGTGTATTAGTAAGTATAATTGGTGTTTCAAGGTTGCCTAACTCCTTAACCTGGCTTATGCCGGCTAGTTTCCCGAATCCATTACCAATGTAAATGGCAGCAGGTATTTTGGATTGGAATATATTTCCACTATGTGGAAGGATCGCTGTCACTCCAGTTCTTACATTTTCAGCTTTGATCAGTGTTTGATGGCCTACTTTAACTCCTGGTACATCTGTGATTGCGTTCAGCACACCAGTGTTCAATACACCTATTTCGATGCCATAATCTCGGGCTCTCTTTTTTTCTTGGGCCATTGATGAAAAAGTGAAGAGCAGGAGGAAGATTAGAATCAAGGTTTTCATACACCTAAAATAGTTAATTGGCTTTTCAATTTGTGAATAGCTAAACAGTTCAGTAGTGTTTTGTATCTATTATTCATTAGTCAGCAAGTCGGAACATTTTGTTATCTTCCGTTTCAACCTTGTGAAGCACCATGAAAAATAATACCATAAAGCTCTCGCTTTACATCAACTACTTCGTTTTCGCTATTCTGCTAAACAGTGTTGGTATTGTGATTTTAAAATCACAAAACGTTTATGGTGTTGATGAAGTACAGGCCAGCGTGCTTGAAGCTTTTAAAGACCTTCCTATAGCCATTGTATCCTTTATAATCGCCTCCTTTTTGCCCCGAATTGGCTATAAAAATGGAATGTTAGCTGCTCTAGCTTTGGTTTCGGCCGCTTGTATTGGCATGTATTTTGGGAATTCTTTTTGGGCGGCTAAGTTATTATTTGCTACGGTAGGAGTGAGTTTTGCTGTAATCAAGGTTTCAGTATATTCTGTAATCGGTTTAGTTACAAATGGTCCGAAGGAGCATGGCAGTCTTATGAGTAATATCGAGGGCGTTTTCATGTTTGGTATTGCCTTGGCCTATTTTTTATTTCCAGCATTCAATGCCGAAGGTGAGCCTAATGCTTGGCTGAACGTTTATTGGCTATTAGCCGGTCTATCGATGCTATCCTTTCTATTCTTGCTCAAAGCTGATTTTAACGAGGGGGGAGAAGTTCCTGGGGCGAACATTAAAGAAGACTTTGCTCAAATGTTCAGGCTTATAGCAAAGGTGTTGGTAATTGTCTTTGTTGTTTCTGCTTTCTTATTCGTAATGATTGAGCAAGGCATAATGACTTGGTTGCCAACCTTCAATGAAAGAGTCCTTGAACTACCCGAAAATGTCGCTATTATGATGGCTAGTATCTTAGCCATCAGCTTAGGTGTCGGCCGAATTCTTGCAGGTCAATTGGCTAAAAGGTTTTCATGGGTATGGGTATTGACTGTATGTATTTTTGCCTCTATGGCTGTGGTGATCTTTATATTACCCAAAGCTGTGAATGCTGATATCGGTTTGGTTGAGACACTCGCTGATGTTCCCGCCATTGGATATGCTTTCCCATTGGTTGGTTTGTTTATAGCCCCTATTTATCCATTGTTAAATTCAGTAGTGTTGAGTGCATTGCCAAAGAAGTTACATAGTCCAATGTCAGGCTTGATTATTATTTTCTCCGCTTTAGGCGGAACCTTGGGTTCTAGAATCATTGGTATTCTTTTCAAAGAGCTAGGGGCTGATCAGGCATTTACCTACACTCTAATTCCAATGGGCCTACTATTGGTCGCCCTATTCTTCTTAAAACGACTTACGGCTAAAGAAGCGGCAATAATCAATTAAACCATTGTCGTAAATCGAAGTCCAACTGGGAAATTGTTTAATGAATTTTTTAACAATAGCGTATATGAAGAATTTGATTAAAACATCAGCTACCCTGTTCACCGTCTTATTGATCAGCAGTGCATTCGTTCCAAGGGCAATCGGTCCGATAACTCCTGAGAATCAAGGTGATGCAGGCATTGAAATAGCAGGAAAAGTCAAAGAGATTATTGAGGCAAAATGCATGAACTGTCATAAGCCTGATGCACGAAATGAAAAGGCCCGTGAAAAATTGCAATGGGTGAAGGTCCCAGAGATGGATCAAGAAGAACAGGAACACCTAATTGCTGAACTGTTCGAAACGCTTGAAGAAGGTAAGATGCCTCCCAAAAGAACAGTTGAGAGAAGACCTGAAATGAAACTCACAGATGAAGAAACGAAGATCTTAATGGCCTGGGTAGAAAAGGAAGATAAACGATTAAGGGGTAAATAACCCCTTATATCTCTCTTATCAAATCGAGCAAACCTGCGTTCTTGCCCTTAGGTCTTATCACCATCATCGGTATGTCATTATTGTACTGAATCAATTGTTCTGCACGGCTACCAATAAATAAAGCAGTCGTTGAAGTTCTACCTTTGACACCAATGAAAATAGCTCCCGGTTGATTATCATGAGCAAAGTCAATGATATCAGTAACGGGGTTATCGTTAGTATCTAATGAATAGACCACGTTCAAGTTGATTCCTTCATGGTCAATTTCTGACATGAAGCGCTGATAATCTTTTTCGGCATTCTTTTTCATTACTTCAGAAAACTCTTCATATGTCTTTCCAGAATAATGATATCCTCCCGGGACAGTAAAAACGTTCTGACAAATGATTTTCACATTATCATACTTTCTCGCCACTTTGATAGCCTCTTCCATGGCAATTTTAGAGTGTTCAGAGAAATCACAAGGGACATGAAGAAGGTCGGTGTTTGGTTCGACACCCTCTGGGATGATAAATAGAGAGCAAGCCGCTCTTCTCGCCAATCGATTTGACAATACACCTCCACCAATAAAGTCCTTATGTCGTCCCATGATAATGAGATCGATATCGTTCTTTTCAACAAATTTTAATATTGCTTTTGAAGGAGCACCTTCTTTTATATGTACTTCAGAAATGTCTATCAACTTTTTAGTCAATACACTCTTGGCAAGCACTTCGATCTTGTTCTTACGCTCGGCAATTGATTTGTCTTTGATTTCGGGAAACTCTTTCAAAACATCATCAGGGATTTTCATCTCACTGATGCTATTGAAAAAATGTATTTCCTTGGTTTCGTTCGTGGTGGCGATAATTTCTAGAAACTTCAGAAGGGTTCTATCCGCATCTGAGGTATCCATTAAAACCATTATCTTTTCTCTAGAAGGCATATGCTTAAAAAATTCGATACAAAACTAACACTTCTTTTGCTTTGAAGATTGAAGGTGACATTAAATTAGTGAAATCGAATTCTAAATAATAACAGTCTCTGAATTAGATTGTTGCATTGATCACATCAACCAACAACTCCATCTGCTCCTTTGAGTGTGTAGGGAAGGAGGCAATTCTGATCTGTTTATTCTTGTAAGCACCATATCCATTGCCTAATACGAAACCTTTTTGAGCTAAACTTTCTAAGATCTTACTCGAATCTCCTGTTGTATTAGCCACTGTAATCATCCTAGATCTTAACTTCCTATCGCTAACGAAATGTTCGAGTTTAGGATGATTCTCTACCAAATGATTGAGTAAAGCAGCTTTATAGTCAGATTCACGTCTAATTACATCAATTCCTTTTTCCAACATATCTCTACTCACTTTAGCGAGCAGAAAGATGTTTAGTACGTTTGCTGTGAAAGTCGTTTGAAGTTTCAAACCATTTTTTAACAGGTTAGGTAAGGCCTGATATGACCCGATCGAGTGACCTAAGGCTAACTTTTCTGCTGCTTTTTTTATAGCCCTTGGGCTAACAATCCAAACGCCTAAACCAGCAGGTAGGCCAAAACACTTTTGAACTGAAAAGTAGACACTGTCAACTTGAGTGAAATCTAAATCCAAAACTGGTAGAGCAGAAACTCCATCCACAGCGATTAAAGTATCAGGATGACTTTTTCTGATATTATAAATGTCTTCTTGTGGAAATGATACCCCGGTGCTTGTTTCGTTAAGGGCTATAGTAATGAGCTCAGTATCTTTTGGTATTAAATTGGGGTTAGTGTCCGGTAATTCACCAAAAGTGCTTTCTGATTTTTCAGGCTTTAGACCCCATTTAACAGCAAAGTCGTAGAAGCGATTAGAGAATGCTCCCATGCAATAATGGAATGATTTTTCAATGACCAAATTCTGTAGCTGTCTTTCCCATATTTCTGTAGCTGAACTTAAAAAGAAGACTTGATAGTCATCGGGAATGTCCATTAGGTCTTTGAGGTTGTTCACCGCTTCAGCATAGTAACCTTCGGCTTGGGAGCTTCGGTGGTTAATTTCCATTACCTGTGCTCTAGAAGCTTGCTTCAGGTGTTCTTCTACAGTGAAGTATAGCGCGGAGGGACCAGGGGTAAAGAAAATCTTTTTAGGCATTTAGTTCGGCTTCTTTAAGTATGGCAACATGTCTTTCGTAGTGCTTTTTCACAAAAACGAAAAAGTAAATCAACGGGAACAAAAGTATGACTCCCGAGGCAAAAAACATATTGGCTAAGCCATAATACTCTGCTATGTAGCCAAGTGATATCGAGCCCGCTGCAATGCCTAAGTCTACAGCAGAAAAGAAGGTTGCATTCGCAGCACCTCTACGTTCTAGTGGCACCATATTGAGCGCCATAGTCTGAATGGTTGGCATAATGATGCCATTCCCTATGCCTACAAGGACTCCTACTGTCATGAATTGCCAGAAACTATCCACATAGCTAAACCAAATAAGACCAATAATGGTGACGGTTAAGCCAGCAAAGACGAGCATTGATGGTCCGTGCTTATCCATTATTTTTCCGACAAATATCCTTGCCAAACCAACGCCAACGGCCATAAAAATAAAGAATAGTGAGCCTTGCTCGATGCTGAGCTCTTCGCTGTAGAGTAGTATGAATGAGAAGATGGCAGCATAAGGGAATGCTCCTGTAAACATGACAATGGCGATTCTGTTGACTCGCTTGTCGAACATCTTTGAAATACCAATCTTGGTTTCTCCAGTTTTGATCTTTGGAATCTTAATGAAAAAGGCAAGAATTAGAGCCGCAACAGCAAAGCCAAATGAAATAGTGAAGAGGTTAGAGAAGTTGTTTTGTCCCATGATTTGATCTCCAGAAAATGGGGCAAGTGCGATGGCCAAGGTCATCGCCAGGCCAAAGTAACCAATGCCTTCTGCTCTTCTGCTTTCGGGAATGAGGTCTGCAGCAATTGTACTTCCTCCAGTAGTAATAATACCCCATGTAAATCCATGAAATATTCTAATGACCAATAGTATATAGAAAGTGGAGGAGTAATGATAGAGCCACATTAAGATGGTAAACAATACCAGTGCGATCAGGTAAACCGATCTTCTGCCGTAGGCGTCTAGCACATAGCCACAGAATGGTCTAATAGCCAAGGCTGATGCTGCATACACTCCAATGATCCAACCAATCTGATTTTTCTTTGCCCCAAGCGCTACTTCAGCATAGGTGGGAAGGGTAGGTAGGAGGAAATAGAAGGCCGAAGCCATCAGAAAGTAAGAGGTAAAGTGCAAGATGTAATCTCGCGTAAGAATTTTGTCAGTAGGTATACTCAAGGTCTATTATTGATCTCCAATAAAGAATGCAAGCTAAGAAATTATATGCCAAATACCGATTTGTGTATTTTGCCGATTAGACGTTATTGTTAATGAAAATGTAACATTAATTCTTGTCGAAAAGAGTTTTTTGAAACCAAACACCTGTTATGTTTGTATGTAATACACAGTTTTAATAAAGATTTCCCATTTGAGCTTAGACTAGTTTTCGAACTTTACAATTATAAATCAAATACCGGGTGAATCCCTCTCAAAACAAGGCCTCACCCCGACTTGTCGGGGCCTCGTTCTTCGGAAAAGGATAACAGTGGACTGTTGCGAGTCTAAAGGATAGCCTAAATCTTGTCTTACATAGAGGTTCGAAAGACCTTTAGGCTTGAATTGGGATAATATAGAAGCCTCGACTTTGTCGGGGCTTCATTCTTTCCAATCAATAAGAACATCTCTTAGCGTTTCTACTACCTGATCTACATTCTCTTTAGAGAAACAAAGAGGGGGTTTTGACTTAATGACAGAATCATAAGGGCCATCTGTACTTATTAGAATTTGTTTTTCCCTGAAGGCGTTCTTAATATGTTGTGCCAGTTCTGTATTAGGCGTGAGTGATTCATTCTTAATGAGTTCGATTCCAATAAACAGACCAGATCCTCTGACATCTCCAATAACAGGGAAATCTTTGTGTAATTCCCTCAGACTAGCCATGTGATAGTCACCAACGATTTTGGCATTTTGTTGTAGCTTTTCATCTTCTATTACCCGTAATACTGCTTTACCTATTTCGCAGGAGACTGGATTACCACCGTACGAGCTAAAGAATTCCATACCATTATCAAAAGAGTCAGCAATGGCGTCTGTAGTCACTACGGCCCCCATTGGATGGCCATTGGCTATCGGCTTACCTAATACCACGATGTCTGGGATGACATCTTGCATTTCATAACCCCAAAAATAGTCCCCTAGTCTTCCGAAACCGGTTTGAACCTCATCGCTGATGCAGACACCTCCTTGACTTCTAATGTAGCTATACACATGCTTTAAGTATCCAGGGGCGAGCGGTACTTGCCCACCGCATCCTACCACTGGTTCGCTAATGAAAGCAGCAATTTCTTGATTTGAGTGCTTTAGGGTTTCTATGAACTCATGGGCATAAGAGCGACCAGTTTCAATGGTGCTACCTTTGAATTTACCCCGATAGGTATCAGGAAGGGTGGCTTCGATAATGTTGTCGTCTTTTCCTTTGCCACCAGAGCCGTTGTATTTATAGTGACTTATGTCGATTCCGATTCTTGTGTTGCCATGATAGCCATGCTCCATGACTGCAATAGTCTGTTTATTCGTGAAATTTTGTGCAAGTCTGATTGCTAAGTCACTGGCTGCACTTCCTGAATTCACAAAAAACACTTTGGTAAGTGGGTTGGGGAACTTGGATAAAAGCAGCTCGGCATATTCATGCAGCGCATCGTAAATGTATCTTGTATTGGTGTTTAAATGTCCAATTTGCCTTTGTGCAGCAGCGACTACTTCAGGGTGTTGATGTCCTACATGTGGGATATTATTATAGGCGTCTAAATAGGTGTTGCCATAGCGATCGAACATGTATTGGAAAGCAGCACTTTCCATGTAAATCGGATTCTTATAACTAATAGATAGGTTTGATCCGGTGACTTTCTTTCTCCTTGAAATGGCGTGCTCAATTGTATCAATTGCTGGCTTTTCAAAACCAGCTGCTTCGTAGAACTTGTTTTTAGCTAAGGTCGGGTTGATCTTAATCCATTCATTCAATAGGTCCCATGCGGGTTTTTCGCTTATGGTAATGTATTCGCTGTCAGGTTGAGAAAGCTTCTCTTGGGCTGATTTGCAAACACTCGTAATTAGCCTTCCCGCGATTAAGTAGTATAGTAGATTAAGCTCTTCTTTCTCAATAGGAAGCTTTTTGTGATAACCACTAATGATTTTACATGCCCATTTTAGTGGTTCTTCTTTGCCAAAAACTCCATAGGCAATAGTTATAGCCAACTCATTGATTAAGGCCGTATAAACGGAGTCACCGAAATCTATAATACCAGTAACTTCATTGTCATGGGTCAGAATGTTCCAGTCATTTCCATCATTATGGATTACAGATTGGCGTAATGCTGAAATTTTAGGATAAACATTTAATTCCCATTGTATGAAAAAGTGCTTTACAAGCTTTTTCTGAGAGGGTTCCTGAATATGATCAGCTAGCCGCTTAACTAAATTTAGGTGTTGCAAGTCCCATTCTAGCCTACGTCTTTCAATCCCCGCATTTCGGAAATCCATAAGGGATAAGTCAATGTCAGCCATGAAACTTCCTAATGACTCAAAAAGCTCAGGTGTATGAGTTGCGTCTGCTAGGAATCTACCTTCTACGAAGGAGAGGAGGCGATAAATCTTATTGTCATGAATGGTAATTGCGCTATCATGGTTGTTAGCCACAGGCTGAGAAACTTGCGATTTACTTAAGTGAGTCAGGCGACCTATAAGCTCATTTTCAGCTAATATCTCTTCGCGCGTTATACTTGAATCCTCATAAACCTTAAGCACGAAAATTCCTTGATCTGAGGTGACCTTGTAGTTTTCGCTGACATAGCCGGCCATTGGATTGAGCCCGCAGTTGGTCAATTTGTAGTGGTCTAAGAGAATTTGCTCCATGATTACGGAAGATAATAAGGTCAGACAATTCGAAGGCTAAAAACGAATAAAAAAAGCACGAACCAAATTGGATCGTGCTTTCAATAAGTTAGTTAAGTCTATTTACTTACCTTTTTCGTAAAGTATCTCTCCGTTAATGATCGTCATGGCCACTTTCGTATCCAAGATTTCCATTTCAGGAACTGTCATAATATTCTTGTCAAATACAGTGAAGTCAGCCGCTTTGCCTATTTCAATTGAGCCTTTAAAATCCTCTTCGAACTCACCAAAAGCAGCGTCCAAAGTGAATGATCTTAGTGCTTCATCTCTAGACATTGACTGATCGGCCTCGAAACCTCCTTCAGGAAATCCATCTAAAGTCTTTCTAGCAACTGAAGCGAAGAAAGATGGTAACGGATCCACTGGTTCAACTGGAGCATCCGTTCCATTGATGATTTTAGCGCCAGACTGTAATAGCTTCTGCCATACATAAGCGCCTTCTTCAATTCTTGCCTTACCTAGTCTATCAATAGCCCATGGCCTATCAGAACTCATGTGTACTGCTTGCATCGCAGCGATAACGCCCATTTCGCCAAAGCGAGGAATATCATCTACATTAAGGTGCTGTGCATGCTCAATTCTGAATCTTACGTCTTTAGAGTTAATGTTTGGAAATTTCTTAAACGAAGTCTCATAACGGTCAAGAATTTCTCTGTTTGCTCTATCGCCAATGGCATGTGAACAGACTTGAAAACCTGTAGCCAAAGCTTTCTCAGATACTGAATTGACAGTTTCTATTGGTAGCGTTTCATGTCCATAGTGGTCTGCACGATCGGTGTAGGCTTCTAGTAGCCAAGCACCTCTTGGGCCTAACGCACCATCGCAATTTAGCTTGATTGAACGAACGGTTACCATATGGTCAGGGTCGATCATTGGGCCCCTTTCGTACCACTCTTCTAAAAGCTCAGGTTGACGTCCGGTAAGCATTACATATTGACGAACCTTTAATTTGCCTTCGGCTTTAAATCTTTGAAGTCTATCAATAAATGCTTGTCCTGAACCAGCATCATGAAAACTAGTAATTCCTTTTTCCAAAAGCTCTTGAATGGCCATTTCTAGTGCTTGATCATCACGCTCAGGCGTCTCTTGTGGTACAAGTCTACCTACTAAAGAAGAAGCTCTCTCAGTGAAAACTCCAGTTGGGTTACCCAATTTGTCTTTAATGATTTCTCCACCTTCTACTTCGCCAGAAAGACTTTCGGTGCTCAAACGATTAACGCCAGCCATTTCCATGGCTTTAGCATTTGCGAAAGACGCGTGTCCACTAGCATGTCTAAGGAAAACAGGGTTGTCAGGGCTTACAGCACTCATGTTATCATGGGTCTGGAAACCTTTTTCCATTACATCTGGCTTCTCAATCCATTTGTCTTGGTGCCAGCCACGTCCTGTGATCCATTGTCCAGGTTCCGCTTTTGCTACGGCTTCGGCAACTTTTTCTACTAACTCATCATAGGTCTTCACATACATTAAGTCTAGTTCTAGCTTATTGTAGCCAATACCCATGAGGTGGGCATGTGATTCGATTAGTCCTGGTGTCATAGTCATGCCGGCCAAATCAACTATTTTGGTGTTTGAACCAGCCATTTCACTGATCTCTTCGGTAGTTCCAACCGCTTTGATCATGCCATCAGTGACAGCAACGGCTTGTACCTTAGAGTTGCCAGCATCCACTGTATACACCTCACCATTAATGAAGATAGTATCAGGACCTGTTTTAGGGGAGCAGGCTTGCGTAAATAGCATTGCTGCGATTGCAACTAAAGATAAAAGTTGCTTGAGTTTATTGTTCATAGTATAAGGTTTCAATTTGTGCTAGAAATTAGCACATTTCAAGCTTTTGCACAATTGGAACTACACTAAGAAGTAACTAGGAACTTTTAACGGTAGTTCTCAATAGAGGACTCTAAATTTAATGGTATGCTCGATCTTCTTGAGCGTCTTAGCCAAGTCCTTATCATACGCTTTATCGATGTCAGTAATGACATAACCAATTGACTCGTTTGTCTTCAAATATTGTCCGACAATGTTCGCTTCATGAGCAGCTAGCACTTTATTGATTTCTGCTAATACGCCAGGTCTATTCAAGTGAATGTGTATGAGCCTATGGGCATTGTCAAGAGGAGGTAATGTCAGGTTGGGAAAGTTGACGCTTAAGGCTGTGTTACCGGTATTGATGTAGTCCATGATCTTTCCTGGAACGAAATCACCTATATTTTCCTGAGCTTCCTGAGTGCTTCCTCCAATGTGAGGGGTTAAGATCGTATTGGGTAAGCCTATTAATTCGGATTCGAAAGGATCGTTATTGCTTTTTGGCTCTTCAGGGAATACATCTACTCCAGCACCTCGGATCTTTCCACTCAACACTGCTTCTTTTAGTGCCGATATTTCTACCACAGGGCCTCTCGCTAGGTTTAAGAAGACAGCCCCATCCTTCATCATTACAAAATGTTCCTTCCGGAAAATGTTCTTGTTTTCAGGTCGTCCATCTACATGTAGAGAGACGACATCAGACTGCGCTAGAAGTTCTTTTAATGAGTCGCATTTAGTCGCATTTCCTAAAGCAAGGCGTTCCTCAATATCATAATAGAATACGTTCATACCCATGTTTTCAGCTAGCACCGATAGTTGGGCACCAATATTTCCATAGCCAACGATGCCAAGCTTTTTGCCTCGGATCTCATAGCTGTTCGTGGCCGTCTTAGACCACTTGCCTTGATGCATATCGCTGCTCTTGTCAGAGACACCTCTCATAAGCATAATAATCTCAGCGATTGCTAGTTCTACCACAGATCGGGTGTTACTGTAAGGCGCATTAAATACTGCTACACCCTTTTTTACAGCTGCCTCTAGATCGACTTGGTTAGTTCCAATGCAGAAGGCTCCAATGGCCATCAATTTGTCTGCATGCTCAAGTACTTTAGCCGTGATTTGAGTTTTGGAACGGATACCTAATACGCGAATGCCTTTTATCTTTTCGCATAACTCATCTTCATCCAGACCTGCTGGATAGCTTTCTACGGAAAAGCCATCTTCTTTTAGCTTGGCTAAAGCCTTTGGATGAACGCTCTCCAGTAAGAGCATTTTGATTCGGTTTTTCGGGTAGGATAGGGCTCCACTCATGTTATTATGGAATAAAAATTCATCAAAACTAGGGGCAATGTGATCGGCATGCGCCTTAACGCTGTCCCTTTCTATATTTTCGGTATAGGCATAAAAAGTATTGGCAGCGCCAGCTTTTCTTACCTCGTAATCAGTGTAACCATCACCAATCATATGGACATTACCCTCAAGACTCAGTTGCTCGATTTGCTTAACTTTTCCACCATTGGATGACAATACATTGTCTCTGTTAAAGTCGATAATGTTACCATCATCATCGAATACAAAATCATTTGCAAAGACATGCTCGGGTCGAATCCCCAGTTGAGTCACTACAGGAACAATGAACTCTTTGAATCCATTGGAGACTATAAAAGTGTTTGCCGCATTAACCTCAAAGAATGTCTTATTACGGCTAATAGATTTAGATACTAATTGGCTCAATCGTTTAACTAATTCTTCGATATGAGATTTATGAGCATCCAGTATGTTAATTCTTGATTCTAAAGATTCTCGAAGAGACATTTCTCCTGCCATTCCGCGATCGGTGACATCTTTTATAAGTTGAAGTCTCTCTTCCCTTTCTGGGTGATGGGCAAGAGATATTTCTCCTAAAATATCGAGCGCTTCTACCTTTGTGAAGGTGCTGTCAAAGTCTATTACAAAATGTTGGACTTCTGATGTGGTTTGATTCATTGATCGCTTTGACTAAAAAGTGCCCTGCATTGATTGCCAAAAAGCCCAGCAATTCCAGCGGCTAATCCGCCAACTATTCCTGTCACTAAAATGAGTAAAACAGCATTCCCTCCGAGCGGTAATAGCACTGCAATTTTCTCGGCAAGAATAAAATCGTTAGCACTGCTCAACAACCATGCATATACTATCCAAAATACGGCTATTGCCAAGAACGGAACAACGAAAGCAGAGGCTTTTCTTAAGCGAACGATTGCACCAGATAAGAAGGCCGCTAACATGATGGACCACCATGGCAACAATAGTGAAAAGACAAGCGCTAGCACTAAGGTCAATAAGAAGTTAGATAAGAAGCTCTTCATTGTTTTGGAGTTAAAGTTTGAGTGAACATAATGCCATCTTTGGACGATTCATCTTGCATAAAGAGTATTTCTAGATACTCACCAGCAGCCCATTTGTCAATGAAATCATCATAGTATTTACTACCCGGATTACCTGATTGACCTCCTGGGTAAATGCCAAAGGCTTTTGGTGGGTCAGACATTTCGACAATCATTCGCCAAGAAGGCCCATGGTTTTGGCTCGTGGCATTAACGATTCCACTATTTCCTCCTATTGGCAGGTTAAACCTTGATAAAGCAGGGAGGGCTTGCAGCAGATGACCGACATAAGTGGATTTGTATTCACCCCAAGCATAATCTCCATTTCTATCCTTCCATGATTTGATATCAGCGGCAGCTTTTTTGAAGCTTAATAGAAATAAGTCCGAAGCCGTTTCTATTTCTGGGGTTTCCAGTATGTCCATGAATTTATCATTCGGATTATTCTTTAATAAGTAGATCGTCTGGTAAGCAAAAGGATAAGGCATATCATTTTCATCTTTTGCCAATTCGTCCCAAACCATATTACGAATTTGAATCCACCAACGCTCCCAAATGGTTGCTCCCTTTTTATCTATTTCATTGTAATAATCCCAAGCACCAACTTCACCCAGTAACATTTCTTCTTCAGGATTCAGCTGAGCAATGTCGAGGTTTTGAATCATGTGAGGTAGCAGTTCGGCTGCCTTCAGGTTGTAATTATTGTTATGCAGGTCTTTAAAGTCTTGGATGTCAAATTTCTCCTTTGACCTGAAGAAATCGTTAATCACTCTGTTTCGATAAGCCTCATATCCGTCATTGAATACATAGTAAGGATATGACTCGTCTGTTGGGTGCTGGTTCGCAGAACTCACAAAACCTCTTTCGGGGTTCTTTACATGAGCATTATGTTCTTGAGGAATAAAGCCTTGCCAATCATGTGCTGGGTTATTGCCGTCTAGTAAGAATTTGCCTTGCCCTTCCCACTTATTGGGGAATTTGCCTTGAATCCACAAAGCGATGTCACCATCAGCCGAAGAGAATATAAAGTTCTGAGCCGGGGCAACGAAATGTGTAAGAGCGGCTTCATATTCTTCATAGTTCTTAGCCTTATTAAGCTCAAGTAAGGTTTGTTGATTATTCCCGCCTAAGTGACCTGCCCACTTCATGGCATAGCCGACTAGTTCTTCATTGTCAGTAAAACTCGCATCATAAGTCACTGGTCCATGATGCGTATATACAACAGTATCGTAGAAGGTTTTTTCACCCCGAATGCCAATCTCTTCGATCTTCTTGGTCGTTGCTTTCCATTGATCGTTATGCAAGTACTCGTTTCTTGACTTGTCTTTAAACTGGATTTTGTACCAGTCTTTCACATCGCGAGTGGCGTTAGTTACACCCCAAGAGATATCATTGTTAAAACCGATTACGATGCCTGCGGCACCGGGAAGTGTCACCCCGAAAGTGTTTTTCTCAGGAGTAGCCAATTGCATCGCATACCAAATAGAAGGGAGGTTAAGACCTAAATGTGGGTCGTTCGCTAATATGGCGTTTCCAGAATATGACTTTTCAGGCCCGACTGCCCAATTGTTGCTACCATTATCAGGATGGGGCTTTGGCAATAAACCAGAAACGTATGCTATTGGTGAATCGCCACCTGGGATGTCAGGTGAGCTTACTTCGCCAAAGTCACTCCAATCTCTTTCAGATGGAATCACCGGGTCATTGACATCATAGAAATCAGGAAAGAATAGGTCGAATCTCTCTTTGCCATACTTCTTTAAAAAGTTCGTGTATTTTAAATCTGAATCACCACCAGCAAGCATATCGGTCATGTACATTAGTAATAGCGCTGTCTTTTTCAAAGTCCATGGTTCTGGGGAATAATCTAGCAGTTTGTATTCTAAAGGATAGTCTGCTGGGGAAAGTGAAGAGATATAGCTATTAATTCCATCGCGATAAGCTTCAAGATTTTTAACGAGTTCAGGAATTTCTTTCATCTTTTCTAGCGCATTTTCCGCACCGAACACCATTCCTTTTCTTCGTTGTCCACGATCAAAGCGGATGGCATCGCTTCCAACGACTTCTGATAAACGCCCAGCGGATGCGCGAGTCTGAAATTCCAACTGCCAAAGACGATGTTGAGCAGTAATGTAGCCTTGCGCTCTGTATAAGTCTAGATCGTTTTGTGCAAACACATGAGGTATAAGGGCTTCATCGTAATGCACATTTACGGGTGATGTCAAACCATCCAGTTGGCTTAAGTCTTTAAAATCTTCAGTAGATCGCTCATTTTGCCAAATGCCAGTATATGGATTTAAAAATTTACCGATAGGAGGTATGGATCCAAATTTGGTATTGAGCCCATAGAATATTGCTACTGAAAATAGTAGCGATAAGATAAACTTGAATTGCTTCATAGTGCTGAATAGAAATATGGAGGTGAATATAATAAATTAACCAGCGCCACATTTGATAGAAGTATCCAATTCTTTGTCAATCGAAAAGAATCCCAAAGGCGCTAATTCGGGTTTCCGTTAAGATTGTCATTCCTATAAAACCAAAAATCTATATTTGTGTCAAAGTGGAATTTCCTTTTACTTTTGTTTAAATCATAATATGAAGGACATATCGCCTGAAATTCTCGCAAAGGCAAAGCAAATCAAGGCCATCATCTTTGATGTTGATGGAGTACTGACTGATGGAGGTATTATTTATGATAATACAGGCATGGAGTACAAGCGATTCAACGTTAAGGATGGTCAAATCATCAAATACCTGAGGCAGTTTAATATCCTAACCGGAGTAATCACAGGCAGGGACTCTCAAGTGGTCCGAAATAGGTGCAACGAACTCAAAATTGATTTTCACTACCATGGTATAGAAAATAAGGTTGAGACTTTTCGAGAGATTTTACTCAAGTATAAGCTTTCTGAATCTCAAGTAGCCTATGTTGGTGACGACATCAATGACTTACCAATACTGACGAGGTGTGGCTTAAGTGCTACGCCCGCTGATGGCCATAAGGCAGTTAAAGAAAGAGTGGATTTAGTGACAAAGACAGAAGGTGGTAAGGGCGTAGTTAGAGAATTAGCAGATGTGATTCTTGAGAGCAAGGGTCATTATGAAGAAATAATTAAAGGGTTAACGACTGATGGAAATATTTAAAGAAGGTTTTCAGATTACTGATGAAATATCACTCGGTAAAGGTAAAATGGTCTTGTTCTCAGGGCCTTGTGCCATCGAGAGTTATGACGTTTGTGCAAGGATTGCGGAAAGCTTGAAAGAAACTTGTGAACGGCTCGATATTCAGTATATATTTAAGGCATCATTCGACAAGGCCAACCGAACTTCAGTAAATTCATACAGATCAGTAGGGTTGGACCAAGGGTTAAGCGTATTAGACAAGATTAGGCGCGAGTTTGACCTTCCGATCGTCACCGACATTCACGAAGCTAGTCAAGCTAAACCTGTGAGTGACGTGGCGCAAGCATTGCAAATCCCCGCTTATTTATGCAGACAAACAGACCTATTAGTGGCAGCAGGAAATACAGGGAAAACGGTGAAAATCAAGCGAGGACAGTTTATGGCTCCCGAAGACATGCAATACGCAGTCAACAAGGTAAAGTCAACTGGAAACGACAAAGTTTGTCTCACTGAAAGAGGTGCTTCCTTTGGTTATCACAACTTAGTGGTTGATATGAGAGCATTACCGACCATGAGACAATATGCACCAGTAATTTTCGATGTTACCCATAGCGTTCAGCAACCAGGTGGTGCAGGTGGAAGTTCTGGGGGACAAAAGGAGTTCGCTCCATACTTAGCGCGAGCCGCTGGTGCAGTAGGCGTGGATGGGTACTTTATCGAAACACATCCAGATCCTTCAGTAGCACTAAGTGATGGTCCGAATATGATTCCACTGCATAAGATGAAAGACTTTTTAACCATGAGCAAGCAAGCCTTTGAGCTAGGCCAACAAGCTCAAAACTCAGTTGAATGACAAAGCAGACCCCTAAGCTATTAATAGGCTTTCAATTTATACTTTTTCTTGCGAGTAGCTGTATTCCGAATGAGAAGGTTCTTTACCTCCAAGATAAGACCCAGACTATTCCGGACGATTCATTAATCTCGCTGAGCAGAGTTGATTACAGGCTACAGCCCAATGATATTTTGTTAATCAATTTCTACAGCGGGGTAGCAGAAGCGGTTGAGAAATATTATCCGATTTTTGCAAGGCCCAATGCGATTCAGGCGGGTGGAAAAAGCGTAGGAGACATAGTGTAACTCCTGGTATAACAGGCTGGGCGCAGGTGAACGGAAGAAATGCTATTAGTTGGGAAAAGAAGTTCGAGTATGATGTTTGGTACGTTGATCATTTGTCTTTCAGCTTAGACCTTAAAATCCTATTTTTGACTTTAACCAAGATATTTAAAACCTCAGATATTAATTCTGCCACTTCTGCGACAATGGAGAAGTTTACTGGTAATCAAAAATGATCTTAATCGGAGCCTCTGGACATGCTAAAGTTATAATTGATATTCTCGAAAAACAGGATATCAAAGTCGACTTTTTGGTCGATGCAAATCCTGCAATAAAGGAATTGCAGTCCTATAAAGTAATTCTTGAATCGGATTTTAATATTGATGCTATTAATGAAGAAGTGATCGTTACCATTGGTTCGAACCACATAAGGAAGAAGGTTGCAGAGCGCCTCAAGGCAGAATATGGTTGGGCAATTCACCCATCTGCTATTTTAGGAGATGACGTATCAATCGGTCAAGGGGCTGTAATAATGGCGGGTGCCATTATCAATAGCTCTTCTAGTATAGGTAATCATGCTATTATCAATACATCGTGTTCTATTGACCACGATTGTACTTTAGAAGACTATGTGCATGTTTCCCCGAATGCTACCCTTTGTGGTACGATCTTAGTAGGAGAAGGTACCCATATTGGCGCTGGTGCTACCATTATACCTAATATCTCCATTGGGAAATGGGTGACTATAGGGGCAGGTGCTGTCATTATAGAAAATGTACCAGATCATGCTGTTGTAGTTGGAAACCCAGGACGAATAATAAAATATAATGACTGAACCCTCTAGGATTTGGCTCTCGTCACCTCATATGAGTTGACACAAACAAGCCTTTGTTCAATCTGCTTTTGACACCAATTAGCTAGCACCTTTAGGGCTTAACGTAAGACTAACTCCGATCATCGGATTGGCTACTGTATATATACCATCGTACATGTCTCCATTATAAAGCGAGTAGCCAACACCATAAGAAAGCATCCATAAACGGTCTCTTCTACGCGAATAGAAACTTTGGGCATCTGCGAATTCCACAAAAACCAGAAAAAGACATAATATGAAAGCAAATTTTCTCATCGAGATAAACTCATTTAGCGTAAAGCTAATTAAATGGTGGGATTACGAAAAAGATATAGGTTGAGAGTGTAATTTTACAACCAAATAGTAAAAATAAAAAGTCCCCAAATATCAATTTGAGGACTTTTGCGCACCCGGAAGGAGTCGAACCCTCAACCCCCAGAGCCGAAATCTGGTACTCTATCCAGTTGAGCTACGGGTGCTAAGCTGATTTTATAATGCTTGTTGTACTTTTATAGCTGCATCTTTTAATACAATGGCTGATTGAACAGCCAAACCACTTTCGTTAATTATCTTAGCTGCTTCTTCAGCATTTGTTCCTTGCAGTCTGACAATAATTGGAATATCGATGTTACCAATCTTTTTGTAAGCCTCGACTACGCCATTGGCTACCCTGTCGCATCTTACAATACCACCAAAGATATTGATCAGAATTGCTTTCACGTTAGGGTCCTTCATAATGATCCTGAAACCTGCTTCTACGGTCTCAGCATTAGCGCTACCTCCTACATCTAGGAAGTTGGCTGGTTCACCGCCAGAAAGCTTAATGATATCCATTGTGGCCATGGCCAGACCAGCACCATTTACCATGCAACCAACGTTACCGTCTAGCTTCACATAGCTGAGTCCATATTTTCCTGCTTCTACTTCAGAAGGATCTTCTTCAGTAATATCTCTTAAGGCAAGTAGGTCTTTGTGTCTGAATAATCCGTTTTCATCAAGGTTCACCTTTGCATCGACTGCGAGGATCTGGTTGTCAGAAGTCTTTAAGACTGGATTGATTTCGAATTGTGAAGCATCTGTATCTTCATAAGCAGCATAGAGAGAGTAAATGAATTTTACCATCTCCTTGAAAGCTTGTCCTTCTAAACCTAGTTTAAAAGCTACTTTCCTAGCCTGAAAACCTTGTAGTCCAACTCTTGGATCGATCCATTCTTTGATGATTTTTTCTGGAGTCTCTTCCGCAACGGTTTCAATGTCCATTCCACCTTCAGTAGAAGCCATGATTACATTGCAACCTTTGGCTCGATCTAGTAAAATCGATAAATAATATTCTTTTGGTTCTGAATCACCAGGGTAATAAACATCCTGTGCGACTAAAACTTTATTCACTTTCTTTCCTTCAGGACCAGTTTGATGCGTAACAAGTGTTCCTCCGAGAATGGCTTCTGCTATTGGACCTACTTGGTCAAGACTTTTGGCTAAAACAACACCATGAGAACCAGTCTCCTGAACTTGTCCTTTTCCTCTGCCTCCTGCATGAATTTGTGCTTTCACTACATACCAACTCGTTCCCGTATCGGCATTAAGCTTTTTGGCGGCTTCAGTAGCACTGGTTGCGGAATCGGCAACAATACCTTCTTGTATTTTAACTCCGTATCCTTTAAGTAATTCTTTGGCTTGGTACTCGTGAATATTCATGTCTAAAATTTTGTGCGAAGCTAAATCTTTGGGCTTATAATAACAAGGGAATTCCTACTATTACACAGAATGATTAGACAACAATACGACATTAATCATTATGTTTGAAGAGCTATTCTCCTACTTATGTTAACTGCTTCTAATTTAAAAAAGTCCTACGGTGCCCTTAATGTCTTGAAAGGGGTTGATCTGAAAATTGAGTCCGAAGAGGTGCTTTCCATAGTCGGTGCTTCAGGAGCAGGGAAAAGTACCTTATTACATATTCTTGGAACCTTAGACTCAGCAGATCAAGGATCACTGTTAATTGACAATACTGAAATATCTAAGCTCTCCGCGCATCAGTTGGCAACTTTTAGAAATCAGCGAATAGGTTTCATCTTTCAGTTTCATAATCTTCTCCCTGAGTTTACAGCTTTGGAGAATGTCTGTTTGCCAGGGTTTATTGGAGGAAAGCCAGAAAAAGCGGTAAGGAGTAGGGCATATGAACTCTTAGGTTCTCTTGGTATGAGTGGACGTATTGATCATAAACCTTCGGAATTATCTGGAGGGGAGCAGCAGCGAGTGGCTGTCGCTCGGGCATTGATAAATGATCCATCAATCATATTCGCAGATGAACCAAGCGGTAACTTAGATTCTAAAAACGCAGCTGAACTGCATAACCTTTTCTTTCAGCTAAGAGATGAATTTCACAAGACCTTCGTCATTGTAACCCATAATCATGAACTGGCAGAAATGTCTGATAGGAAAGTTGAAATCGCTGACGGAATTATCTTGTCCGCTTAGCTACTTTGCATCGGATGGAAGATTTTCCGTAAAGTGACTTAGGTAAATAATAGCCTAATCTAAATCCAAAACGAAGATAACCATCGTTGGAACTATCACCTCTAACGGTACCTGCGGAAACTGGAGCCACTGGTGGCGTTAAAGCTGCTCTTGGGTCAGACAATAGTCCTAAAGTGGCAGCATCCACACCATCGGTGTCTGAGAAAGAGGAGGGGTCTCGATAGACACCACTTACATCATCTAAATATCCTGTTAACGCAATGGTGTATTGCATTTCAAATTGAATGTCTACATTTTTTGAAATGTAGAAGTTGGCCCCAACTCCTAAAGGTACAGCAAGGGCTATTCCCCCATACTGAACACCTTCCAAGGCCAAAGGCCTTAGCTTATATTCAGTACCGGCTAGTTCTGTTTTTGGATTGTTTGAAGTTACACCAAGGCCAAGGTGAAAGTATGGATTGATGAAGGAACGGTCTTTATAGCCAGATGATGGATGCCTAAATGCATAGTACAAGGCCTGAACGACAAACTCCGCATTAGTCGCTTTAAAATTGATATTTCTAAGCTTATTGTTAGTTAAAGGAGATAATGAGTCATCCGCCTGTATCTTATAGATACTAAAAGAGGTTCTAATCGCAATGTTGTCTGTAAAGAGGTGCTCATACCCGATGCTAACACTTGGGGCGGATTGGAATTTCGAATCCTCAATTTGTCTCAATTCACCGATATAGGTGTTTAAACCTAAACCAATACTTGCTTTAGATAATCTATCGAAATCTCCCGTTGACACGAACTGCTGTGCGGCAACCCATGTGTTCATTAGGATAAAGAAGGATAAAAGAATTACTTTCCTCATGAGGCTCTTTTCCGTAAGAGGTACAAATTTATAATTCGAACGAAGAATTTTGACTTTTATTCAGTTTTTAATTCTCGTATCATACTTTCCAAGTGCTTCTTAGCGCCAAAAAGATCAGCATAAACGGCTTTTATTCGCATGTTTTCACCAATCAAATAGGTGATTCGTTTAGGGATTTTAACAATTGGCATCAAAGCATCATAGGATTTGCAAACCTCTCCTTTAGGATCACTTAACAAATGGAATGGGAGCTTGTGTTCATCTCTAAACTTTTTGTGAGACGAAATTGAGTCTCTGCTAATGCCATATACGTCAATATCAAGGTTCCGCAATTCAGAGAATCCATCTCTAAAGCTACATGCCTCCTCCGTACATCCAGGCGTGAAATCTTTAGGGTAGAAATAGATGATACATGGAACATTGTCCTCTAATCTTAGTATTTCATCAGACGTGCTCTTAAGTTCAAATCCGGGTGCTTTAGCCCCAACTTGTAATGCCATAAGTATTTAGTTTACTAGTTTTTAAATCTACACTAAAAACTGATCTTCGCACATGATTTCTAAAGGTGTAATCTACATGCTCTTAGCCACATTTGTTTTTGCGGTCATGAACGTATTGATCAAATATGTTCCTAGCATTCCTGCCATAGAGATCATTTTGTTTCGCTCAATTGTTTCATTTGTGATGTCGGGCGTAGCTTTAAAATTCAAGAAAGTACCACTGCTTGGTACTAACAGAAAGATTCTTTTGATACGCGGCTTAGCTGGAGCAATAGCGTTGATAATGTTTTTTACTACACTGCAAGAGATTCCATTGGCGAGTGCTGTGACCTTAATGTTTTTGGGCCCAATATTTACAGCCATTCTAGGTATTTGGATTGTTAAGGAAAAGGTTAGCCCTTTGCAATGGTTGTTTTTTGCAGTTTCCTTTGGCGGAATTTTGATGATTCAAGGCTTCGATACAAGGGTGTCTATTGAGATGGCCTTGCTCGGTATCGGAGCAGCTTTCTTTTCTGGTGTCGCTTACAACATGATCCGTAAACTTAAGACTTCAGAGCATCCACTTGTTATCATTTTCTACTTTCCACTTGTAACCTTGCCAATCGTGGCCATATATTCTTGGCTTAATTGGGTGATGCCAGTAGGTGAAGAATGGTTGATCTTACTTCTAATTGGGGTTTTAACCCAAATAGCTCAGTATTTCATGACCAAGTCTTATCAATCAGAAGAATTAGCTAAGGTGGCGAACATCAATTTTATTGGAATTATCTATGCTTTAGGTTTTGGGTATGTCTTATTCGATGAAACTTTTAATATGATGACTTACCTTGGTATGACCGCAGTTTTGATAGGGGTCGTCCTTAATGTGATATTCAAAAATAAAAAGCGAAATGAAGTTATTTCAAATTGATTCATTTACTAAAGAGTTGTTCAAAGGCAACCCAGCAGCAGTATGTGTTGTAGACAGGGGGCTCACAGATTTGCAAATGCAGCAGATAGCTATTGAAATGAACCTGTCTGAAACTGCCTTTGTAAGAATTGAGAAGGAATCATGTGATTTGAGGTGGTTTACACCTGCTAAAGAAGTTCCTCTCTGCGGGCATGCTACTTTGGCTACTGCATTTGTTTTATTTAACGAAGGGTATTGGTTGAAGGAAAGGCCAATTGTTTTCAATACGCTGAGTGGTAAACTGATTGTAACACTTAATAGTGATCAGAGCCTGTCGATGGATTTCCCAGGTTCAATGCCTACAATTAGTAATGAATCTTTTTCTCTAGATCTTGAAGCACTTTTTGGTGGAAAAATCAAAGAGGTACTGACTGTTCCCAACGAGCTGATAGTGATATTTGAAAGTCTGGAAACCGTTTTGAGAACTAATCCAGATTCAAGCGTGATTTCCAACTTAGCAGTCAATGGAGTGATTGTTTCCGCTTGGTCTGACAATGATGAATACGATTTTGCTTCAAGATATTTTGCACCCAACTTGGGCATCAAAGAAGATCCCGTTACAGGGTTTATGCATACAATTCTAACCCCATATTGGTCAACGAGAACTAAAAAAACCACTTTTAAAGCCTATCAAGCCTCAGATCGAACTGGCCAATTGACCACTGAAATGAAAGGAGATAGAGTTATTTTGAAAGGAAATGCAATCAAGGTTTTTGAAACAGACTTTAATGTCTAATCCTGGCTTAGAATAAATGCCGTCATCGCAGGGATAGTTATACCACCTGTTCTAGACCGTCCGATGCCGTTTTCCTCGATGATTTCGCCATTCCCGATAAGCTTCCAACTTCCTATTGGTAAAGCAATGGTCTTGTTCAGGTCACTTCCGTTCAAGAGGACTAAAATCTGCTTCCAGCTATCCCCATTCGCATTGTCTTTTATTTGATAGGCGATGAAGTTATCACCAGGGATATCCAAGAACTCGAGATTACTTTGAATCATTTCTGTTTCTGGCATTCTAAAGGCAGGATGATTTTTTCTCAAGGCAATTAATCCTTTGTAGTAGTTAAATACATCTTCGTATTGCTCTTTTCTCGTCCAAACGATCTGATTGATTTCGTCAGGTAAGTTATAAGAATTCTCTTCACCATTTTTGGTACGAAGCATTTCCATCCCTGCATGAATAAATGGGACTCCTTGAGAGGTTAGTACTATCGTCTCGGCCAGTTTATGCATCTTAATTAACTCCTTTTCTGAAGCTTCAGGATTAGAAATGCTAAGTCTATCGAAAAGGGTGTGGTTGTCGTGACACGAAACGTAATTAATGGTTTGAGATGGCTCGGAAGCCCAAGGCGCGCTGGAATAATTTACGGCTTTATAATCAATTTGAGGATGTTGTGTTGACGCAACGATGCCGAACTTGATACTTTCCTTCATGCTACCTCCTTGGCTCACAAATCCGCGTTCCTCATGCTCGAAGACACTACCTTTCAGACCATCTCTTAGGTCATCGCTAAAGGCGGAAACCTTTTCCATTTTATAAGTATTCGCCTTGAGTGCAAGTTGATCATTTGGTAGGGGAGAGTCTCCTGCTTTCCACCCTTCACCATAAACAAAGATTGAAGGGTCAATTGCCCTGACAGCCTCACTGATGTCGTTCATGGTTTCCATGTCATGGATGCCCATTAAATCGAATCTAAACCCATCTAGGTGGTACTCATTTACCCAATGCTTTACTGATTCGACCATGTATTTCCGCATCATCAATCGCTCTGAGGCCGTTTCATTGCCGCAAGCTGAAGCATCTGAATAACTGCCGTCAGCTTTCTGACGGTAGAAGTAATCTGGCACTAGTTGATTGAAGTTGGAGTCTTCGGTTTGACCGGTGTGATTATAGACTACATCGAGAATTACCCGAATTCCGTTCTTGTGAAACGCTTGAACCATCTCTTTGAATTCTTTGATTCTAGTGCGACCATCAAATGGATCGGTAGAGAAGCTTCCTTCTGGAACATTATAGTTCAATGGATCATAGCCCCAATTGTATTGTGCTTCCTCTAGTCGGGTTTCATCAATAGACTTGTGATCAAAGGTAGGGAGTAGGTGAACATGAGTAACGCCTAATTCTTTTATGTGATCTAAACCAGTTGTTAAGCCATTAGGACTCTTCGTTCCTTCTTCGGTGAGGGCTAAGTATTTCCCTTTATTTTTTGCCCCAGAAGTTTCGTGTATTGACATGTCTCTGATATGTAGTTCATATAGAATAATATCAGTATAGTTTTCTAACGCAGGTCTACTATCATTTTGCCAACCCACGGGGTCAGTTTCATCTAATTCGACAATCATAGATCGTTGACCGTTGACGCCAACAGCCACAGCATATAGGTCTGGCTTTTCTTGCAACCAAGCACCATTTTGTCTGACTTGGTAAGTGTAGTATTTATTCCTTTGGTCACCAGTTAGTTTGAAAGACCATTCCCCTTGGTTACCTCTTTTCATTTGAAAAGAGCTTTGAAGGTTGTCTCCGTTGCCACTTGCATAGATGTTTAGCTTTACCTCTTGCGCAGCCGGGGACCACATTTTGAAAGTGGTAGCAGCTTTATCGTATGAGAAGCCAAGATCACTTGCTTCATACACCGGGTAGTCTTCTAAACCATCGTATTGAGGAGTATTATCACAAGCTGTCATAAAAAGGAAGAATAAGGCTGCTAATCTTAAAAGTGGTTTCATAAAGTTTCATTTAGTGTCCTCCTGAAGGACTTATGGTGGAAGCTTTTGAGTTAGTATCCTTAACGAACAGCCAAAGGACCCCTGATACTCCAAGAGCCATCGCACAGATGTAAAATAGTGTCCCAGCGTTTTCAGATTCGTTCAGTATTTTTCCAACACCTAAACTTGACATGAGTTGTGGGAGAACCACAGAGAGATTGAAGATTCCCATGTATAGCCCCATTTTTGTCTGGTCCACCCTTTCTGACATAATTGCGAAGGGTAATGAAATGGTCGCTGCCCAGCCAATTCCTACAACGCTAATCAGTAGATAAATAGAGGTTTCAGAGCTGCCAAAAAGAGCGAGGCCCAAATATCCGAAGGCTGATAGAAAGATCGAAAGCGTATGTGTTTTCACCCTACCAATTTTTTGCGATAGCGGCCCTAAAGCGATCGTAGGCAATAATGCACCAACCAGATTGAGGAATAGGAAGGATAAGGCGACTATGTTGCCAACAGCATCATCAGCATTGAAACTAGCAATGTCTTTTCCGGTTAAGAATGAGGAAAAATTATTTGCCATCACTCCATCATTAAGGTTAGGAACGACAACATCACTGATAAAAGGAGTGAAATAAACGAACATGCATTGAATTCCAAGCCAAGTGAATGCATGTGCTAAAAGGATCTTTTGGAACTCCCCTTTGTTTGTTTCTTTGGAGGCACTTTTGGCAATAAGCCACGCTCCAATAATAAAAGTGATTCCTACTGATACATAGACGGCAACGTTTTGAAAGTCGTCAAGGGCATTGCTGAGGAACAGCTTATTAATAATACCGAAGACTCCAAAAAGTAGAAAGCCAAAAAGGGGTAATATGGAAAGTAGAGACTCTTTAAGGGAGACCGGCTTTTGATCAGCGTCTTGTTGTCCTTCTAAGTTTTTAGGTTCAGTAATAAAAAAGGAGGGAACCACAGAGAATAGCAGTACAAGGACAACTCCAACATTTATCAGTACATAGTTATCCCAAATTACTGAGATCAAGTAGGCGCCTACTCCGAAGGTGCCAGAGACGGTTTGCATCCAAGTATATCCGCCTGTTCTGATTTTTCCTTCAGGTGTTACGTCTGCAATGATAGATCTTGTGGGGTTGAAGCTTATGTTGATGGCTAAGTCTAGCATAAGGGCTACGCTAGTCGCAACGGTCAATATACCTGTGAAGCCAAGCGAATTGCTTATGATACCAATGTTCGGAAGCGCTAGTAGCATTAGGGCGGCAATAGTACCACCAATTAGGATGAACGGGCGTCTTCGGCCTCCCCAAAACCAAACTTTGTCGCTGATAACCCCTATTATCACTTGACCGAAAATTCCGGCAATAGGCCCAGCAGCCCAGACAATTCCTATCTCTTCGACATCTAAGTCGTATTTCGTTTTTAATATCCAGCTCAAGGCAGCAATCTGAATGGAGAGGGCGAAGCCCATTGCTGTAGCAGGCAGGCTGAGTAAAGCAAAAAATGACTTAGTGTAATTCTTTTGAATAGGCAGCATAGTGAGGGTTGGGCTTTGACCAAAAAAGAAAGATAAGACATTCGCCCCGAAACGTAAATGCTAACGTTTGCACCCGTTTGATTTACACAAAAGAGATAATCATATGCCCTGTTATCTTACGTTGAAAGTGGCTTGTCCTATTTCGTAAGTATCAGCTAGAATAATGATTTTGTAATCACCAGACTCAAATTCAGAACCTTTGTCATAGACGAACGAGAGCTCTTGCTTAGAGTTATCGAAGACAATTTCTTGCAGCGCAGTATAAAACTCTTCTTTACCATCAATTTTGAAAGATCCTGAACCTCTAGCAACATCGAAAACTACATTGCCGAGTGGATCAACAAGTTGGATAAGGATTTTATGCCCAGCTACAGGAGCTACGTCATTAGGCGCTAGGTTGAAAGTAACTTTCACTTTTTGTGCCTGACGTTTTCGGAAATCACCTTCACGCTCTTTGCCACGGCTATTGATGTTGAACACTTTGATGTTCTCTGCGCGATGTTTTGCGGCAAGAGATATGCGCTGTTTGTATGCTTGTTCGCGCTGAGCTGCCTCAGTTAAGGATTGGTTAAGCTCATTTTTATCGACTTTGAGATCGATATTCTCTTCAAGTAGGGTATTGTTCAATTCTTTTAACTGAACGATCTCCTCGTCCTTGGCAAGTAGCAATTCCTCATAGCCATTTACTTTTCGATCTAGCCTTTGAATTAAGGCCTTATTAGCAACTCTTGTTCTTTGAAGTTGATCTCTTTCGGAAGTAATTGAGTCTTTTAATAGGATGAGTGAATCGATATTTCCTCCTAATTCAGAAATTTTAGAAATTCTAAAGCTCAATTCTACAGAAATACTATCCAGCTTGGTGGTGAGTGTCTCACGGGTAGTATCGAATTCCGCTTGCAGGGCTTTCCTATCTTCACTGTCATTGTAGATTTTAAAACCTCCACCAATTACCACACCCAATAGGATGACGATAAGAACGATTCTGATGATATCTCTGTTATTTTTACCTGTTACTTCACTCATGATCCAAATGGATTTACCCTCCAACTAAAAAACGTTGGTTCAATGATTTATTGGCGAAGTACTTAAACTTTTTTTAATAATTCAATGCAAGAAAAGAGAGAAGCAAGAATTGTTGACCTGGATGAGCAATTCTGGACGGATAAATACGAGAACGATCAGATTGGATGGGACATCGGGGGAGTCTCAAGTCCTTTAAAAGCCTATTTTGATCAACTTGTCGATAAGAGCATCAAAATATTGATACCAGGTGCAGGAAATGCCTATGAGGCGGAATATCTATGGAAGAATGGCTTTGAACATGTTTATGTGGTCGACCTATCATTATCACCCCTCATTAATTTTGCAAAGAGAAATCCAGACTTCCCGAAGGATCAACTGTTGAATGTTGATTTCTTCGCACTGAACCAGAAGTTTGACTTGATTATTGAGCAGACTTTTTTCTGTGCCCTAAACCCAACCTTGAGGAAGCGTTATGTTACCAAGATGCAAGAATTACTTGTTCCGAATGGCAAACTAGTTGGCCTAATGTTCAAGGTGCCATTAAATACCGACAGACCCCCCTTTGGCGGGAATGAAGGTGAGTATCGAGCGCTTTTTGCAGACTATTTCCATATAGACGTGATGGAGGAGGCCAACAATTCAATACCTCCAAGAATGGGCAACGAGCTATTTATTAAAATGCAACGATCAAAACTTTAGGATATAATCTGATTTTTCAATGTTTGGATCAAAGAATAGTAGGCCAGCTTCAAATAGGTCTATAGAAAGTGAGACCTCAGTTCTGTCCTTAATTACGCCCCAAGCTTCGTTCATTTCTTTGGACCAATGAATGTCATCAATGACAACCAGACTCCTTTCATGTAGAAGAGGCAATAAGGATTCGAAGTATCGAAGCGTTGGTTCATACCTATGATTAGCATCTATATACACCAGGTCGATTTGTTTTGATCTTTTTAATACATCGGGAAGCGTTTGGTCAATATTGCCGATGATCACTTCAATGTTTTCTCTTCCTAATTTTTCGAAATGGCTAGTGGCCAAACCGGCAATGATAGGGTCACCTTCAAAAGTAGTAATATTGACTTCCTTCGTTTGACTTAAGTATAAAGTGTTTATGCCTAATGAAGTACCTAGTTCCAGGATTTCGGTGTAGCCAAAATGATCAATAGCTTTTGAGAGGAGCCGAGAAAATTTAGAGGGCGTACTCGCGTGCTTCGCGATTGATCCAATCGATTTAATATTATTGTTTGATACCCTCGAACCAGCTCCAAAGTCTTTGACCTTAATGTCAGCTTTTGATTTCCTTAAGGCCTTTCTTATGGATTCAATACTTGAATTTTTATGATGAGGACTACGGATTACTTCTGTGAAAAACTGAAATACAAAAGGGGAGTGAAGTGAGTGCTGATCGACTCTTTTTAACCAATATAGAAGGAATGAAAATATCTGAAACAAAGCCTAGTTCATCAGGTAGGGAACTACCATATTAAACTCTGGTATGGCTACTTCAAACTCGGTACCGTCAACTACCTTTTCCATAAGGTAAGTGCCAAACATTTTACCAAAGCCTGATCTTAGGTTGCAACCAGAAACATACTGATGCTTCTGACCGGGTTCAAGAATAGGCTGTTGACCTACTACACCCTCACCCTCGACTTCTCGCATTACGTTGTTGGCATCATGGATGTACCAATGACGCCTATGTAGCTTAATGGTGTTGTCACCCTTGTTTTCGATAGTGATTCTATACGTAAAGACATAGTGCGACTGACTCGGGCTGGAGTACTCGGACTGATAGTTTGTTTCCACACAAACTTTGATTCCCTCAGTTATCGCTGTAACAATCATTTTCTGTTTATTTCTGTGATTTAAAGTTATAGATTAGTTCGAAAATAACTAACTGGGTCTAATAATATTCCATGAGTGTCAAAATAGAGGAAAGTTGGGCGAAAGTATTGTCAGCTGAGTTTGAGAAGGACTATTTCAAGCAGTTGATCGAGTTTGTGAAAGAAGAATATAAGAACCAAACGGTTTACCCTAAAGGGCAAGATATTTTTAGGGCTTTCGATGCATGTCCATTTGATAGTGTTAAGGTTGTTATTCTAGGCCAAGACCCATATCATGGACCTGGACAAGCTAACGGTCTTTGCTTTTCAGTACATGAAGGAGTACCATTTCCACCATCCTTAGTGAATATTTTTAAGGAGATTAAAAATGACATAGGTCGTGATATACCTCCTCATGGTTCATTAGATCGCTGGGCGAAGCAGGGGGTTTTATTGTTAAATGCTACCCTAACGGTAAGGGCTCACCAAGCAGGTTCGCATCAGAAAAAGGGATGGGAGATGTTTACAGATTCGGTTATCGGGCATCTTGGAGCATCTAGAAAAGATGTAGTTTATTTTCTTTGGGGGAGCTATGCTCAGAAAAAGGCAGCTATGGTTAGTCCAACTGATAACTTGGTTTTGAAGTCTCCTCATCCATCGCCACTCTCGGCATACAGAGGGTTTTTCGGAGAGAATCAATTTAGCAAAGCAAACGAATACTTGGCTTCCAAAGGACAAGAAGAGATTGAGTGGTAATTAGTCAAATTTCAGAAAGTCATTCATTGATTTCACCCCACTTTGATCTTTAAGCCACTGAGCAACAGCGATAGCTCCTTTGGCGAATCCTTCACGCGAATGAGCCGTATGTTTTATCTCTATGGTATCCACTTCAGAACTGTATGAAATTTCATGCGTTCCAGGGGCTGGATCGATTCTTTCAGATATTATTTCTAGCGCTTCATCAGCGTCAGCTTTATGATTGACCCAATCAGATTTTCTTTCTAGATGTTTTAGAATTCCTTCGGCAAGGGTAATGGAAGTGCCACTAGGGGCGTCAAGCTTGTGTGTGTGGTGTATTTCCTTTGTTTTGACAGTGTATTGAGACTGACTGTTCATCAATTGGGCTAATTGTTCATTAAGCTTGAAGAATAAATTAACGCCTATGCTGAAGTTGGAGGCGTAGAGATAGGTGCCATCGTGAAGCTTGCAATAAGCATCAACTTCATTTTTTTTGTCAAGCCAGCCTGTCGTACCAACGGCTACAGGTATCTGATGATCGATGCACCATTTAATGTTTTCGACTGCTGCTTCTGGTTGACTGAAATCAATAGCTACATCTACGGAGTTGCTATCAATACTTTCTAGGTCTTGTCTGTTGTCTATGTTGATTTTAGCAACAATCTGATGACCTGCTTCCGTAGCAAGTTGATCGATTAATTGCCCCATCTTTCCGTAACCGAGTAAGAGAATGTTCATCGTCCTATGGGGAGTGTAACACCAAAACCGAGATAAGCGGCTCCATTGGAGATTACACCAAGCTTTGGTTTGATGTTTAGTGCTAAGTTTTCATCAACATTGAAACCTTTCAAGTGCGCGTCAACCGTTGCTTCAATGATCTGTAGTGCATAAATTCCTGCTATGGTTAGAATAACTAGGTCTCTATTTTTTCGCCAATTGTCGGCTCTTCTTCGGTAAATTCTTATGAGGTTTTGATTAGGGATGTCCTTACTTAATTCTTCTTCAGCAAAGGCAAGGTTTTCATTTCTATTATTCTCGTTGACTCCAATGAAGTACGCTGCAACACCAAAGCCTGTATATAATACGGGTACTTTCCACCAACTGTCGTTATAAATCTGGCCCCAACCTGGAATAATTGCTGATCGCCTAGAAGCGATTTTAGGGTTGTAATACTTTTGACTAGGGTTTACTTCGATCTTTTTACCCGTTATGATGCCATTATCTAAAACAGCGTTTTTCTCTTGCGCCCAAAGAGGCGTGGAGAGTAAGGAGCAAAGAACAATCAGATTTAAAAAGCGCATTACATATTGATAATTTCCAGTATGCGATTCAGGTCTTCGGTAGATACGAAAGGGATTTTAATCTCTCCTCTAAACTGACCATCAGCCCTCAGACCAACTCTAGTGCCGAAATGAGAAGAAAGTTTTTGTTGTACTTGCTGCACCTCATAGTTTCTATGTTGCGTGCTACCTTTCTTTTCCGTGCTAGGTTTATCGCTGCTACTTGACATCAAATCGCGTACCAGTTGTTCCACCTTTCTTACAGAAAGCTCTTCATTAATGATTTTTTTATAGATATGGAGCTGCTGATCAATGTTATCAACATTAACAATGGCTCTTGCGTGGCCCATTGATATCTCCTTATCTCTTATGCCTGCTTGAATGTCTGGAGGAAGTCTAAGAAGCCTCAGGTAGTTGTTGACAGTAGTTCTATTCTTGCCGACACGATCACCTAATTGCTCTTGTTTTAAATCACACTCTTCAAGAAGTCGTTGATAACTCAATGCAATTTCCATTGCGTTTAAGTTTTCTCTTTGGATATTCTCAATAAGCGCCATCTCTAGCATCTGCTGATCATCAGCAGTTCTTACATAGGCCGGGATTGTTTCGAGGCCAGCAATTTTAGAAGCCTGAAACCTTCTTTCTCCTGAGATGAGTTGGAATTCATCCTCACTAAGCCTTCGAACAGTTATCGGCTGGATGATTCCTTGAACCTTGATCGAGTCGGCTAACTCTTCAAGCGCCTTACGGTCGAAGTGCGTACGAGGTTGGTAAGGGTTGACTTGAATTTGATCCAGACGGACTTCATTCATTGAACCTACTGGGTTATTATTTAAAGATTCCGGAGTATTTGTTGAGGAGTCCTCTAAAAGTGCTCCCAAACCTCTACCTAATGCGTTCCTACTCTTTGAAGTTTTAGATGCCATATAAAAAAGTATTATGCCTGATTCTTATCAGCGATTTCTTTAGCCAAACTTAAATATGCCAATGCGCCTTTACTATCCGCGTCATGGACTATCGCAGGTATACCGAAACTCGGTGACTCACTTAATTTCACATTTCTAGGAATGATGGTTTCGAAAACCATGTTTTTGAAATGCGTTTGAACTTCATCTACTACCTGATTAGACAAACGAAGCCTTACATCATACATTGTTAACAGAATTCCTTCGATTTCAAGTTCAGCGTTTAGCCTTTTTTGAATGATAGTGATGGTATT
>DLQN01000134.1 GCA_002477595.1 Roseivirga sp. UBA7431 | reverse complement strand
ACCCATCTCCAGGTTCCTGTCGGTCTAAATACCCGTCCGCCATTTATTGACGAATAGAGACCATTTTTCTGAAGGTCAATTTTAAATCCTGGGTAATTTGCAGTTGCATCTAAACCATCAATCTGAACAGAAGTAATCACCCAAGTCCCTGAAAGATCTATCGTACGCTGCTCTTGATCGGTTAATGGGACAACATCTTTACATGCTGTAAAAAGCACAGTCACTAAAACAATGCCCAAAATTCCTTTCAAATTATTTTTTATAGTATTCATACCTTAAAGTCTTATAAATTTCTTGATCAACGTACCTTCATTGGTCACTATCATTATTACATAAATACCTGGGATATAACCTCTTACATCAATCACCTCTGTATCAGATCTCAATTCCTCTTTGTTCAATTGAATAATTCCATCTAGATTATAAATCAAAAGTCGAGGATTCGAGAGTGTCAGATTTTTCAAGTCAATCGTTAGATAATCATTAACTGGATTCGGACTTAGTGAAATGAGTTGCGGACTCAAATTATTTCCGATCTCAGTAATAACTGCACCTTCTGCCGACACTGCAATGCTCTGAGAGGCTACATTGGAAGAATTAATGGTAATGACCCCAGAATAGGTTTTTGCTTCAGTCGGAAGGAACGTAATTGTAACAGTCATACTCTCGCCTGCACCTAAACTCGCTGAAGAAATATCTACTGAGAAGCCAATCGGAGTATCGATTGAATTAATTTCTAACCCACTATTACCACCATTATTCAATATTTCAAAAGTAGAAGTACTGATAAGGCCCAAAGGAGTATCTTCAAAAACTGGACGACCCAAAACTGCCATTAGATAGGCCGGACAACCATTAGTATCCACTTCTATACCAGAAGGCGTATTCGGACAACTGTCTAGGTTATTTGTAACACCATCTCCATCAGAATCGATCTGGGAAGTTGCACAACCATGCACATCTACCACAGTACCAATAGGCGTATTAGGGCAGTGATCTTCTGAGTCATAAACACCATCTGAATCGGAGTCTACCTGAGAAATACTACAGCCATCTGTATTAACCGATGCACCTCTTGGTGTGTTCGGACACAGATCCTTGTCATCAGTAATGCCATCATTATCAGTATCAAAGTTTGCAGGCGCACATCCAACACTATTGACAGTGGTACCTGCAGGAGTATTGGTACACTGATCTATATCATTTGGAACACCATCATTATCATTATCTAATTGATGAGGAGAACAACCATGGGCATCAACAGATTCACCTTGGGCTGTATTAGGACATTGATCGATGTCATCATGAACGCCATCTCTATCACTATCTAACTGGCTAGGCGCGCATCCCGTGAAATCTGCCTGTTCACCTGCAGGTGTATTAGGGCAAACATCATCACTATTTTGGACACCATCACCATCCGAGTCTTTTTGTGATTCTGCGCAACCATTTGCATCTACTGTTGCACCAGCAGGTGTATTTGAACATTGATCGGAAGCATTAGGAACGCCATCTCCATCTCCATCTGGCTCAGCAGCAGGACAGCCATTGGCATCGACCGCTGTACCTGCTGGTGTATTTGGACAATGATCTACATCATCAGTTACACCATCTTTATCACCATCTTTTTGACTTAAAGAACAACCGTTAATATCCACAATCTGTCCTGCGGGTGTATTTGGACAAACATCGCTATTGTCAGAAACACCATCTCCATCGGTATCTAGCTGTCCAGTAGAACATCCCGAGGCGTTAACCGTAGCACCTATTGGTGTGGCTGGGCATTGATCTAAATTATTTGTGACACCATCTCTATCCGTATCGAGCTGGCTTGGAGAACAACCATGTTCATCAGCCTTCTCACCAGACGGTGTATTATCACAATGATCTATCGCATCATACACACCGTCACCATCTGTATCGATTTGGTTATTGGCACAACCATCGGCATTTACCATTAAGCCAGGAAATGTATTCGGACATAGGTCCTTATCATCTGTAACACCATCCTTGTCCGAATCTAACTGACTTGTCGCGCAACCATCCGAATTCACTTGAACACCAGCTGGGGTATTTGGACATTTATCAAATTGATTTAACACACCGTCTCCATCACCATCAGTTTCGGCAACTGTACAACCGTGTACATCTACCGTTTCACCAGCGGCAGTCCCAGGACAATGATCTAATGTATTGACTATGCCATCACCATCATCATCTTTTTGACTTTCTGAACAGCCATTGGCATCTACACTTTCTCCTATTGGCGTGTTTGGACATTGGTCCACATTATTCATTACACCATCACTATCATCATCTTTTTGACTATCGCTGCATCCGTTGGTATCAACAGCCTCACCCGAAGGCGTATTTGGACATTGATCAACCGCATTGCTTACACCATCGCCATCACCATCTAACTGAGAAGGTGAGCAACCATGTACATCCACTGTTTCACCAGCAGGAGTATTAGGACAATGGTCATCGGCATCATTGATGCCATCGCCATCCGTATCTTTTTGAGAATCCGAACAGCCATTAGCATCAACCGCTTCACCGGCTGGGGTATTCGGACATTGGTCATCTGCATTCAACACACCGTCTCCATCTCCGTCATTTTGATTGGCAGAACAACCATACTGATCAACACTTTCACCAGCAGGAGTATTTGGACAATGGTCTTCTTTATCATTTAGCCCATCTCCATCAGTATCTCTTTGAGACGGGGCACATCCATTGGCATCTACGGTCTCATTCTTTGGAGAATTAGGGCATTGGTCTAAACTATTGCTTACTCCATCACCATCATCATCTTTTTGGCTCTCTGCACAACCATTTGCATCAACTGACTCACCAGCTGGCGTATTGGGGCATTGGTCAAATGAATCTGAAATACCATCTCCATCTTGGTCATCCGCAAGAACTAAAATATTTGAACCAAATGGCTTACCGAATCTACTAGTCAAATGCTTGAGCACGGTAGTTGATTTTTGAGCAGGGTCAAATTCAAGAAGCACACCCATATTATACTGCCCCCCTGAATATGAAACCGCATACATTTTACCATTATGTTGTGCAAGTTCACCTATGAAATCTGAGCCTTGGGTAGCCTTATCAAGAACAAGCGTTTCTGTCTGATCAGCAACAATATCATAGGTGTAAAGTGTTGAAATATCAGGTTCATTAGACACCCAAAATACCTTATCATTCCAGATAGAAGGTCTCATATTCGGAGTAATACTTTTTTTACCAAGGTCTACTAGCACACTAACGGCATCATTTTGAAGATCATACTTATATAGAAGTGCATAAGTCCCTGAAGCTACAGTACCATCTGAAAAGAGAACATCTGGCAAGCCTCCAGTCAATCCATAAAAATTCAGCTTATCAGTGGTGGCCATACCTCCAGACGGATTCTGAGCTTCACTATTGTAAGTGATGGTAGCTTGAGATGTTGTCTGATTAATTTGATCATACTTTAAAATTACCTCACCAGTGGTCATGATGAATTGCAATGAATCATATTCAATCATTGAAACTCCCTTAATACGATTGACAAATGCATTACCAATCTTTTGGTCGCCAATTACATTCCCTGCTGGATCAAGCTTTGTCATACTAATTTGCTGCCCAGTAAAAGCAGAGTAACCAGTTGAATACAATTTGTAAAGATTGCCATCACTGCCTTTTGTAGCCTCTGCTGGGCTATAGCCTCCTATGTCAAAGCCTTGATATCGAAATTTGAATTCACTCTTTTTGGTTTTTAAATCAACAGAATTGAAGGTGGGACTCAAGTTACCCACATTCGCAGTCGTAGCTGACCCACCCCCATAAGCTGTACCTGTTAATAATTGACCATTTGTTAAGGCCGTTAATTCTCCTTTTAAGTGCCTGCCATTTGGGGCAAAGAGCGTATCCAATACGGTTACTTCTCTGGAATTTATGTTATACTTCAAAATATATCCCTGATTGTGCTGGCCATCCCGCACTAACCTAGTTCTGAGGTAAATATTCTCTTGACCATCAAAGGCCATAAACGGCTGAACATCACCGTATAATTTGGTTGATACAGCATTGGTTAAGTTACTTGTCCCGCCAGTGGTTCCATGAACCCAAAGTCCATCTGTTGCATCCCCATCATTATACGTTCCGATAATAAATTCCTTCGCTGCGATAGTCCCGATACCATGTGTATGGTATGGAAAAGAAATGACCTTTGTAAACTCATTTGACCCATCATATTGAATCAAGGAGCCTTTCTTCAGATCTGTTCCCTTTAATGATTGTATATAGTATTTCCCATTATTACCAGCCAGCATATTGGTGAAACTTTCGCCAATAAAATCTCCTCTATCGAATGTTATTTGGGCTCGATAAACTGTTTTATTTCTAGAAAAAAGACCTGAATTAGTATAAAGTGGATCATTTGGATCAAAGGTCTGCGCATAAACCCCACCACCTTTTTGGGATTCCGGGACAATAGACCACCTCATAACTCCATAAAACCTTTCTTTAGCTTGATGGTAAATGAGCTCACCATTGGCATGGGTAATGAGAAAACTACCTTGCCCAACTAGATTATCTACGACTTCAAGACTATCTTTTTTGAGATTGACTTTATACATTTGACCGGTACCATAGGGGTCCAATATCCTTCTAGTAAACCTTCCGTTAATATCAGGGGTCCTATTTACTCCACTCAACACCGTTTCCCCGGCTCTTCTCAAGACACCATATAGGTCTCCGTTAGGTCCAAAAGTCAACGATGATGCCGGATGATTTCCAGGAGCACTTTTTGTATTGAAGTCACCAATCTCTTCATATTTTCTGGTGGCAACCGTGTACTTCCAAACACCTCCATAATCTTCAGAACCACCTTCTTCGCATAGACCATAGAAGACCCCGGGTTCTGTTTCTACCAGTTTGAAAAGGGGCCTTCTGTAGCCAGTATCATTAAGTTCAGAGAATGAATGAAGAATTTCATAATTCATCGAATCTGGATGAAAACGATACAAAGCACCATCAAGCACATCTGGACTCCAAGGTGAAGCTACAGAGCTTTCTAAGCCATATATGTAACCATCACTGCCCATGTGTAAGCCTCCAAAATCATAATCTGCTTTTAAAATAGAGCCCCCCCACAGCGGGTTGGCATCATGGCTATAAGCATTATCCATTTCGCCAGTTGTGAGATTGTACTTTACAATGGAACCACCCGCCTTATCCCCTCCTATGGTGGAGGTGAACAATAAGTCTTGAGCAAAAGAATTGGCGGATAATAAACAAGCAATTAGTAGTAGATAAAAACGAGGCATAGGCTAGAATTTTAAACAAAGTTTAATTTCTTGATCCAATTAGAACCAAGTTTTCGATGAATCGTATCAAACATTCGATTAGTAACTCAAACACCTATCTTACCAATGGATGGACATGATTTATCTTGTGTGAAGTTAGATGTTTGTAATTTTGAACTTTTGAAAACAAATGTGTTTATTCATCCACCTTATGTTTATTTTAAAACAACCCTGTAATTTATTCCTCAGATTTATAAAAATATGAAACTGTGTTGGCTTCTATTTTTAGTGGTTCTCAAGGTTAATGCTCAAGACACCTCTTTTGTCCAAAGTATATCTCTGAGTGACCATGGTTATATAAGAAACATAACTTCCGACCCAAACACCCTTTACTTAAGAATAGAAGATTCAATCTACAAATGGAGTAATAATGAGTTGAATTACATACAAAAAGGCTATTCAAGATACTCTTGGGTAAAAAATGACATCAATGATTACTATTGGATTCACAATGAAAATGTTTCAGGAAATAAGCAGTCATTCGGTACAGTTGCTAAAAAACTGATACCTGGAAAAATCAATAAGACGACTACACACGCAAGAATAAAAGACAAGCTGTATATTTCACATAATGGTAAGTTGCTTGAATACAATATAAATTCACTTACAAAATTATTTCATGAAGGCAGGTCGATACGCAATATTTATTCCGAACCTGATTTTAGAATAATAAGTACATATTCTGGAGTGTTTTTAGACACAGATTATCGTGTATTTAAAGACGACAACCTTTCCCAAGATCCCGAATTCTATTCTAATGGAAAGTTTGTCAAACTGGATACTAGCTACTTCTTATGTCAAGATGGCCTTTTATTGTATGATAAAAAGACTCAAAAATTTGATGTCCTCATTCACAACAACGGAGAACAAATGTTTCGAAACATACTTCAATCAGAAACCAAGAATTTTGGTGTTTTGAACGATGGAATAGTAGATCTCAATATAAAAGAAAGACGCATAGGTGATTACTTGTATAGTGGTGCTGTTGTAGATGCTATATCACATAAGAACACGATATACTTTATTACCAGTGACGGGTTGCTCGGAGAAATTGAATCTGATGGGTCAATAAAAACCTACCCTTCAGGTTTGGAACTAACAGAAATAACTCTCATTGACAACACTATATATATCGGCAGTAGAAATGGGCTGTACACATTTAAAAATGGTCAGTTTAATTGTCTCCTTGCAAACTATGAAGTAATTGAGTTAATAGATTGGAATGGCACCATGATCTTCTCTAACAATACAGGGCTTTATGCTATCATAAACAATAGGGCTTTATCAATTCATGAAAATATTGAGTTTAATAAGCATGCGCTCAGCAAGGATCCTTATTTCTTGTACGCTGGAAGTGTTAATGGACTATACGTTATTTCTAGCGACCAACTAAATGACTGGATTAATCTAAAAACGAATGAGTCTTTTATTCAGAATTTAAAAACTCCGTGGTTTCAAAGGGCACACTATTGGATATATTCTCTTCTGACAGTTACACTGATAATTGTCCATTATAAATATCACAATAGCCAAAAATTAGCTCAACTCAGTCGTGATAGGTTGAAATTTGATATCGAATATCTGGAGATGTTAATTAGAAAAAATCACAAGATTAAATCCGTAAATGATCTTGCAGACCACCTAAACACTTCGGTCGTTCAGTTAAACCGAAAATTAAAAGAACAAAACACAAAACCCCTAGTGATCTTACAAAACGTAAAAAAAGACCTTTGCATCGAGATGTTTGATCAAGGGGCTAAACTCTCTGAAATTGCAAAAAGAGTTGGGTATAGTGAACGTTACATAAAAGAAAACTTTTTGAAGAATCACAAACAATAAATAAGCTGCCAAAAAGCCTATTTAGAATGGTAGAATTACCCGGTTAACTCCGGTGATCCCTGGACGAAACCACTGCTGCAAATACAAAAGGCATTCTCGAAGAGCGAAATTGATTTATTTAGCCTTTGTTGGTCATGTTGCCAATAAGGTTATTGAAAGGGATTACCTACGGTGATCCCCAAGCGAGACCACTCCTGCAAATACAAAAGCCTCAACTACTTTGCAGTTGTCTTTTTTCATTCAAGACAAATTAGAGCTAGCTCGGTATTGTCCAGAAACAAAAAAAGCTTCATCTCTCGATGAAGCTTTTGTGCGTCATGTGGGCGCTGAGGGATTCGAACCCCCGACCCCCTCGGTGTAAACGAGGTGCTCTGAACCAACTGAGCTAAGCGCCCCAGTAATTGGGTCTGCAAAGGTAATTAGCGTTTTCATTATTGCAAATGCTTCCTTCAAATTATTTTTAATAAAAAGAAAG
>DLQN01000057.1 GCA_002477595.1 Roseivirga sp. UBA7431 | reverse complement strand
ATGCTCGTACCTGATACCCATGGCGAGGGTGTAAAGTGGTGGAAAATTGTCGTTATGGAACACGTTAAACAAGGAGTGGTGGACAGCTTTCTTCATGATTTAGATATGGAAAGACAATAGCTATCTACTTCAAATTTCCGTCTGGGGAAGAAACAATCAAACGAAGACATCGTTCCCCTAGTGATTATTTTCGTAAATTTTCAACATGCAAAATCCTTTCAAAGGAGCTATTAATATTGATTTTTACACCAACCAAGCGCGGATCAAGTGGTTCATACTGATCGTGGCGATCATCATTGGTGGTGGGTCAATCATTTATACCAATGGCCTCGTGGGTAAGCTTAAGAAGGGAGAGGAGGAGAAAATCCGACTCTGGGCACAAGCGGTTGAATTCTCAAGTTTACCAGATGTTGACGAGTCAGCACTGACTTTTATTTCAAATAATATCATTGGGCCTGATAATACATTGCCTGTGATAGTATTGGATTCGGCAACGCAAGAGATTTATGATGCCAGAAATGTAGGTGAGGCCCATAGTGAAAGACAAAGAATGCTTAATCGAATGCGTTCAGAAAACGATCCGTTCAAGATAATAATTCGCAATGGTTCCGAAGGAGAGATTTCAGATATCCAGTATGTCTACTATCGCAATTCCTATTTACTCAGGCAACTGAGTACCTACCCATACATCCAGCTTTCTGTCATTGCAATTTTTGGCTTCATTGCCTACTTGGCGTTTAGCTATTCTCGAAGGTCAGAACAGAATAGCGTTTGGGTGGGCATGGCGAAAGAAACAGCACATCAATTGGGTACACCACTTTCGTCTTTGATCGCATGGGTAGAATACCTCAGGGGGATGGCTGAGATGAAGGGACGTGACGATATTATTGTTGAGCTTGAGAAAGATGTTGTTCGGTTAGAAATGATCACAGAACGCTTCTCTAATATTGGTTCCGTTCCAGTCTTGAAAAGCCAGAATGTATATGATACCGTTAGCGGATTGCTGAACTATCTTAAGCCTAGGGTTTCGTCCAAGGTGCACTTCAAAATTGAAGGCGAATCGAGGGATATTATGGCTAAGCTTAATAAGCCGCTTTTCGAATGGGTATTAGAAAATATCGTTAAGAATGGTGTGGATGCAATGAGCGGTATTGGCAATATCACCGTGACTATAGGTCAAGAATCAGAGCATGAAGTGTTTATTGATATTGCCGATGATGGTAAAGGGATTGCCAAAGGCAAAGCTAGCGAGGTTTTTAAACCTGGTTTTACTACTAAGAAAAGGGGTTGGGGATTAGGATTAGCACTGGTGAAAAGAATCATCGAAAACTATCATAATGGACGTATTTTCGTTAAAAACTCCCAAGCCGATGTAGGCACAGTATTTCGGATCGTTTTATCCGCTTAATCCGAAAGCAAAATATAGCTGCTATTTTCAAGATAAGACTTTGGTTTAATACATTATACACATACCTTTGCCCCCAGAAAATTAATCGCATTTTTCCTTTCTTAATAAAGAATAACAGATGGCAAATATTGGAAAGATCACTCAGGTAATTGGACCCGTTGTAGACGTTCGTTTCGACACTGTTGGTACTAAATTACCGAACATTCTTGACGCATTAGAAGTAACAAAAGAAAACGGTCAAAAAGTGGTGTTGGAAACGCAACAGCATCTTGGTGAAGACAGAGTAAGAACCATTGCAATGGATTCTTCTGAAGGCTTGACAAGAGGCATGGATGTAATCGATACTGGTTTGGCTATCTCAATGCCTGTTGGTGACGACATTAAAGGTAGACTCTTCAACGTAGTTGGTGAGGCTATTGATGGTCTCCCTCAGCCAAAAGGTGACAAGAGGCTGCCTATCCACAGGTCGGCTCCTAAATTTGAAGACCTTTCTACTGCAACTGAAGTTTTATTCACAGGAATCAAAGTAATTGACCTTATCGAGCCTTATGCAAAAGGTGGTAAGATTGGTTTGTTTGGCGGAGCGGGTGTTGGTAAAACAGTATTGATCCAAGAATTGATTAACAACATTGCGAAAGCATATTCTGGACTTTCAGTATTTGCTGGTGTTGGTGAAAGAACAAGAGAAGGAAATGACTTGCTTCGTGAGATGATTGAATCTGACATCGTGACTTACGGTGATGAATTCAGTGAGTCTATGGAGTCAGGCGGATGGGATCTTTCTACGGTAACCACTGAAAAACTTGCTGAGTCTAAAGCAACCTTCGTATTCGGTCAAATGAATGAGCCTCCAGGGGCGAGAGCGAGAGTAGCCCTTTCTGGGTTGACAATTGCTGAGTACTTCCGTGATGGCGATGGTGATGGACAAGGAAAAGACATTCTATTCTTTATTGATAATATCTTCCGATTTACCCAAGCGGGTTCTGAGGTATCTGCCCTTTTAGGTCGTATGCCTTCAGCGGTAGGTTACCAACCAACTTTGGCAACAGAGATGGGTGCGATGCAAGAAAGAATTACATCAACTAAGAACGGTTCGATTACATCTGTACAAGCGGTATACGTTCCTGCAGATGATTTAACGGATCCTGCTCCAGCGACAACATTTGCTCACTTGGATGCAACTACAGTACTTTCAAGAAAGATTGCCGAGCTAGGTATTTACCCAGCGGTGGATCCATTGGATTCAACTTCAAGAATCTTGACAGCTGATACCTTAGGTGACGAGCATTATGATACTGCACAGCGTGTAAAGGAAACTTTGCAACGTTATAAAGAGCTTCAAGACATTATCGCCATCCTTGGTATGGACGAATTGTCTGATGAAGATAAATTGATTGTAACACGCGCAAGACGTGTTCAGAGATTCCTTTCTCAACCATTCCACGTAGCGGAGCAGTTTACTGGTCTTAAAGGAGTGTTGGTAGACATTAAGGATACTATCAAAGGTTTCAACGAAATCATGGATGGTAAGCACGATGATCTTCCTGAGTCAGCATTCAACTTGGTAGGTACTATCGAGGAAGCTAGAGAGAAAGGTGAGAAATTATTGGCTGAAGCAGCCGCTAACTAGATAATACTATGTTATTAGAAGTTGTAACTCCAGACAAGAAAATATTTGAAGGCGAGGCGTCTTCGGCAACTTTCACTGGAAGTGATGGCGAGTTTCAAGTACTGAATGGTCACGCACCTATGATTAGTGCCTTGGGTAAAGGTAAAATGACAATCAAGGCCTCTGGCAAAGATGAAGTCGTTATGATTGATGGTGGTGTCGTAGAAGTACTCAACAACAAAGTGATTGTACTAGCTGAGTCTGTAATAGAAGACTAAGCTATTCACTATAGATAAAGTAAAAAGCCCTGACGCAAGTCGGGGCTTTTTTTGTGCCATTCAATACGAGTCAGTATCGAAAAAATAACTTCTTAAAAAGAAACCTGATGATGCCTAACAAAAACCGTCTTGACAGTCTTCCTCCGGTTAGCATAATATTCAATATCTACTTCAATAAGCTTTTCTTTTTCACGGACAGCTTTAACGTTCGGGCCATAGAACTCACCAATTTCAAACACTGAACGTCTAGGGGCGTCATCATTGTCTGAAATTGTAAACAGGTACGAGTGTGTAATTTCTCCACTGTCGTTACCTGCAGAGCCATATGGATTCTCTTTTTTATGAATTCGCAAAACGAAGTCATTGGTCAAATAACGGTCACCTGATAGCAATGAACCTAAAAGCTCAATTTTCTCATTATTTCGTATTTCAGTAATACTAGGTTCGTTTGATTGAACTCCGAATCCAAGTAGAAAAATTATCAAGAATCTCATTGAACGTTTGTTATATCAATATTTACGGCTCCGTACAACCAATGATCTTGGGCAATCATAGCGCCTGATGATAGGTAAATGTAGTTTTCCCAAGTGAATTCAATCCCGCCAATCGGTAGAATGGAAACCCACATTTTGACGGCAATGGGAGTGTAGTTGTCATCTAAAATCCAGACATAAGAATCACCAGGAGTAGTCCCCCCAGAGGTATAGGTGATCTTAAGCCCTTTTCTGCCATCCTTGAGGGTAACAATACTACGTACTGTTCCAGGGTCGAATACTTTATATGGGGCACACAGCCAGAAGCTATCGTTGTTAAAGAAATCCCAAGAGGTGTCTACCATCTCTTTTACTTCAGCACCAGAATAGTTTTCACCATTCGCTACAATACCAGTTTTAGAGGCGGGCTGTAAGGCAACTTCTTTATCCTCCCACTTAACACCAACTACATTGTTTTCTTTGTCCCAATCATAGTCGTGAATGCCAGTGAAGGTCCAGCTGACACCATCGGTATTGTCCCAAGCCTCTTTGTTAAGGGCAGCAAGCATTTGCTCTGCCATTTGATCGGCTTCTGGGCCAGATTCTCCTTCAGGGAGTTTTTCATCTATGATGAGGAAGCCAATGAAGAATAATAGAACAATACTGAGGATTACAATACCGAGAATGCGAAGGGCCTTTTTCATATTCTTAAGTTAAACAACATGATTAATAATCTGGGCTAAGAATCAGAACGATTCAACACTTTAATAATTTCAAAACACTTGATGAGGATTGATTCCCTGTAATTCTTGAGTTTCTGGTCCAGTTTTTTGTCCTGCTTGACGAGAAAATCCGCATTGAAATGTAGTCTTTCCGAACCTAATGAGAAATCCTTGATCTCATCGAATGCATCATTGAAAACGATAAGATCTAACCCTAATTCCTTGATTTCGCTCAAGTAAATAGATGTTAGTTTACTCATTGTCAGAATACCAACTGGTAGTCCTTTTTGATTGGCAATGATAGCCCTTGAGTTAGAAATTAATTTCTTCCGGACAGCTTCCTTTCTGTCAATCATATAAAAAATGTTCTGTCGAATGTCTTAATGTAGCCGTTCGATGTCCTTATCCGACACCTTTATGTCTTCAAGCGTGAGGAATTGTTCCCAAAACTGGTCTCCAGGTAAACCAGCTTTTATGACGAGGGGTTCTTTTTTAACGGGATGTTCAAAGTATAACCTTCGTGCATGGAGGTTTATGCTTTTATCCTCATTGGGTTTGGCGAATCCATAGCGTAAGTCTCCTCTGATCGGACAGCCCATCTCTGCAAGATGCACTCTAATCTGATGTGGTCTGCCAGTTAATGGTTCGACTTCAATCAGGTAGTGATTATTCAACTTACCCAATACTCTGAAGTCGGTCTCTGCCTTCTGACTACCTTCTACTTCTTCTGAATAAGCAGTGGTCACATTTCGCTTAGTGTCTTTGACTAACCAACTGACTAGTCTGCCTTTCTTCTGAGGAGGATGTTTTTTGACGATTGCCCAATAGGTCTTTTGAACTTTTCGAGTGGCGAAGATTTTATTCATTCGCTCCAATGCCTTGGATGTTCTTGCGAAAACGATGACACCACTAACAGGTCTATCTAAACGATGCACTGGATGTAAGAAGACTGCTCCTGGTTTACCGTATTTCTTCTTGATATAGTCTTTGCAATGCTCAACAAGCGGTTTGTCTCCAGTCGAATCTCCTTGAATAAGAATTCCTGCAGGTTTGTTGACAATCAGTAAATGATTGTCTTCATAAAGGGGCTGTACAATGTTATTCATTAAAACTCACTGGTAAAGTGGAACTCAATTTCAGGAAAGTTGTCCTGAACCATTTGCAGCCAAGCTTTTGACTCTGCCATAAAGACCAGTTTTCCGTCTTTATCTCTTGCGATATGCCTTTGCTTAGAAGCGATAAACTCATTCAGCTTTTTCTCATTTTTCGAAGAGATCCAGCAAGCTTTATAAAGTGACATCCCAGCAAACTCAGCAGTGGCGCCATACTCGTGCTTTAGTCTGTGTTGAATAACTTCAAATTGAAGTTGACCAACCACACCTACAGCTTTACGACTTCCTAATTCGAAGTTGAAGAGCTGCGCAACACCTTCGTCCATTAGCTGCTTCAGACCTTTTTCTAGCTGCTTAGTCTTCATTGCATCCTTGTTGATCACTTCTCTGAATATCTCAGGAGAGAAACTTGGAATACCGCGATACATACCTTCTTCTCCATCGGTGAGTGTATCTCCGATCTTGAAGTTACCCGTGTCATAAAGTCCGATAATATCACCGGGATAGGCTTCATCAATAGTCTCCTTGTCCTGGGCCATAAAAGCCGTGGCTTGAGAGATTCTAAATTTCTTGTCTTGGCGGGTATGATAGTAGGTAGATCCTCTTTCAAATTTACCAGAGCAAATTCTTAAGAAGGCAATTCTGTTTCTGTGTTTTGGGTCCATGTTCGCATGAATTTTAAACACAAAGCCAGTAAAATTCTTATGGTCAGGTTCTACTTGTTTGTCATCCAACATCCTTCCAATAGGTCTCGGAGAAATCTTAAGGAAGGCATCAAGTAATTCTTTTACTCCAAAATTATTGACAGCAGAGCCAAAGAATACCGGAGCCACATCACCATTCAAATAGGCTTCGTTATCGAGAGGTCCATACAGGTCATCGAGCATTTCGACATCTTCACGCAGTTGTGTGGCATACTTTTCACCGATATACTCTGCCAACTTTGGATCATTAATATCCGCCAGTTTCATGGCCTCTTCGTGCAATTGCTGCTGCCCTGCTTTAAAGAGTCTTAAGCTTTTGTCATAGAGACTATAAACCCCTTGAAAGCTCTTACCCATACCTATTGGCCAGCTCAAGGGATGCACATTGATACCAAGTTTATTTTCAATTTCGTCTAATAGATCGTAAGGGTCTTGGCCCTCTCTATCTAGCTTGTTGATGAAAGAGATGACTGGAGTTTTTCGCATGCGACAAACCTCCATCAACTTCTCTGTCTGAATTTCGACACCTTTTACACAGTCAATGACCATGATCACCGAATCGACAGCTGTAAGCGTTCGGTAAGTATCTTCAGCAAAATCTTGGTGACCTGGCGTATCCAGCAGGTTAATGCGCTTGCCTTCGTATTCGAAAGCCATTACTGAGGTAGCAACAGAGATACCTCTTTGCTTTTCAATATCCATCCAATCCGAACGGGCATGCATATCGATTTTATTCGACTTAACAGCCCCGGCTTTTTGAATGGCCCCACCAAATAATAGAAGCTTTTCCGTCAAAGTCGTTTTACCCGCATCGGGGTGACTAATGATTCCGAAAGTCCTTCTTTTATCTATCTCCTGCGCTAAACTCATTGATACTAAATTGAGGTGCAAAAGTACTAAAAATACTCATCCTACCTTAATAAGGATGGCTTGTTCAGTACTGTGATAATTACACT
>DLQN01000082.1 GCA_002477595.1 Roseivirga sp. UBA7431 | reverse complement strand
GGAGATTTTGACGACTTAAACCCCGTAAGAAAAGATGGCACAGGAGATTCTGAAGCAAATTACGGCTGGGAATCAAGCCAAGTAACTGACAGCATTTCTTACAACCCACAGCTAGAGTATCGCTCATTAGTTAATGATCGTTCTAAGGTTTTCAAGGGTGGGTCTTGGAAAGACGTGGCTTATTGGATGGCGCCAGGAACAAGAAGATACTTAGACATGGATAGAGCAACTTCCACTATTGGTTTCCGTTGCGCTATGATCTCAATCGGCTCTAAGCAATTCGACCAATCTAACGGAATCATCAGCAGTGTCTTTGGCAAAGAATAATTAACATTAAAAAATTATAAGGCTCCAACCATTGTTGGGGCCTTTTTTATTTAGCTCCACCAATGGTAGCAATGCTCATTGATTTTGGCTCACAGTTACCTAATACCTCTAAACAGGCTACTAGGGTTGAGCCGGTGGTGAGGAGATCATCTACGAGTAGTATTCTTTTATTCCTTAGGGCATTATTGTCAACAACGTCAAATACACCTTCCACACTTTTTATTCTATTGAGTTTACTCTTCTTGGTTTGAGAATCTATATGCTTCACTTTTATCAAGTCACTCGTGTTCATTGGAATCCCCAAAACAATAGATAAGCCCTTGCCAAAATACTCGCTCTGATTATAGCCTCTTTGCTTTAATCGTTTCGGGTGTAGTGGAACCGGTACGATCAGATCAAATGCATTACCCAGTCCAGCATGCAATAAATCATACGCATACCTCTTCCCCATCATTTCACCAACATCAGGCATATTCCCATACTTAAGCTCGTGTAATACCTTCTGTGTCAAGCCATTCTTGTGAAAATGGATATAAACTAAAATATCCCTTAGCTGAACGAGTCCTTCAAATTTTTCTTTGAACTGTGGAACTTCCAGCTCATGGGTGCGGGTTTTTGGTAAATTGTATAGACATTTCGGACACAAATACTTGCCTCCCTTTGGTAGTACTCGGTCGCAACCTATACATAGGTTAGGATAAAAGAGAGACAAAAAGTCTGACAAGTAAGTATTGAGTAACCTTTTAACCATTTTATTAATGAATAAAGTAACAATAATATGAGCATAGTACAAGAGTTTAATGATTACAGAGCCAAAATGAACGAGAAGATTCTCGAAGAGGATAATAAAGTGCTCAAAAGACTCTTTAACCTTGATACCAATGCGTTTGCTGAGGGTGACCTTGATAAAACAACCAAGGAAATAGTGGGTCTAGCCTGTTCATTAGTGCTACGATGTGATGACTGTGTCAAGTATCATCTAGGAAGGTGTTTCGATGCCGGTATTACGAAAAAACAAGTGTTTGAAGTACTTTCAATCGCTAGTTTAATCGGTGGCACCATTGTTATTCCACACCTAAGAAGAGCCACTGAATATTGGGAAGTCCTTCAGGAAGAAGCGAAAAATGTATAAAAAGGACCTTGACCTTCAAAGGAAGTGGGTAAAGCTTTTGACCCAACTGGGCGAAACCATTGGAAAAAGACCAAAGGATCTCAATAGCACATTATTTCTGATTGGAGTTCAGGAGCTGGGCAAAGGAAAGCAGGTTTTCTCTAAAGAAGAGAAGCAAGACCTCATGCACATAGCAATTTGCAAAGTGTTAAGCTACTCTGGTTACTATGATCTAGATGGACTGGATAAAGATGGGTGGCCTCACTGGGTAGCTAACAAAAAGCTACCAAGGTTTGACCTTCTAGATCAAGAAAAACTATTAAAGATGCACGTGCTTGAGTATTTTGAAAAAGAATACGAATTAAAAATTTCTCTATGAAAATCATCTCCTACAACGTCAACGGTATTCGGGCAGCGCTTAAAAAGGGGTTTGACAATTGGCTGAAAGAAGAAAACCCTGATATCGTCTGTATTCAGGAGCTTAAGGCCATGGCCGATCAAATTGAGCCATTCTACAAAGACCTCGGCTATGAGCTATATACTGAAACAGCAGAGAAAAAAGGCTACAGCGGTGTAGCCATTCTTACAAAGATTAAGCCTAAACATATCGAGTACGGCTGCGGCAACCCGCTGTATGATAGCGAGGGTAGGGTAATTCGTGCAGACTTCGAAGATTTTTCTGTAATGTCGGTATATATGCCAAGTGGCACTAGCGGAGATATCAGACAAGATTTCAAATATGATTGGCTCGATTTCTTTTATCAATACGCTAATGGTTTGACAAAAGACATTCCCAACCTGATCATCAGTGGAGATTACAATATTGCACATACCGCTATAGATATTCACAACCCTGTTTCGAATAAGAAATCATCGGGTTTTCTGCCTGAAGAGAGAGAGTGGTTGTCTAAGTTTATTGAATCAGGCTTTATCGACAGTTTTAGAAGGTTTAATACAGACCCTCATCACTACTCTTGGTGGAGTTATCGGGCTAATTCTAGGGCCAATAACAAGGGCTGGCGCATAGATTATCATATGACAACCTCACCCATGCAAAGTAGGCTGACCTCAGCATCTATACTTCCTAGTGCTCACCATTCGGATCACTGTCCTATTGTACTAGAAATTGACTGAATTAGTATTATATTCTGCCTTTATCAATTGTTTTACAATCCTTTGCGCTTGTTTTGCGTAATTAAAGTGTAGTCCAAAGTTTAGGAGAATATGGGATCTAATGAAGCGCTGAAAAATCAAATTAAAGCCTATAAAGTTAAATACTATAGGAATAAGGCGATAAAGGGCGCGATTATATCTGCTGCACTCTTACTGGTATCCTTCTTGGTTATCAATACAGTAGAGTTTTCAGGTAGGCTTGGGTCTATTGGACGAGCGGCACTACTATACACTTTTATAGCGGTCAGTTTCGCTGTTATATATCAGCTCGTTATCAGGCATTTATTGACCCTAAAAAACAGTAACAAGCAAATCAGTAATGAAGAGGCTGCTGTTCAGATTGGGCTTTTTTTTCCTGAAATATCAGATAAACTACTGAATATTATTCAGTTAGAAGAACTGTCAAAGCAAGAGAATGATCTGCTCTCCGCAAGCATTAGACAAAAAAGCGCCACGATACAAAGCATTCCTTTCGTAAAGGCCATTGACTTAAACGCCAACAAAAAATACCTCAGATATATCTACGTTCCGGCAGCAATTATTATCCTTCTGCTTGTCTTTTTACCACAATTCATCACCGAAAGCTCTACCAGGATTATTAAATACAATAGCGAATTCAAACCTGAAGCACCATTCAACTTTATTCTGGATCAAAGCACCTTCGAAGGATTCATTGAGGAGCCCTTTACATTATCCATTAAAACCTCGGGGCAGACTAGTCCAGCAGACGTATACATTTGGATAAATGAACGCAAGATTAAAGTAAGCAAAATCGCTAATGATACATTTCAGTTTAGAATTGATCGATTACGGGGAAACGTTGACTTTAGCCTCGAGTCAGAGAGCGTATCTTCAAACACCTACACGATTAAAGGGCTCAACAGGCCAATTATCAACCTATTCAGTATGGACATTGAATACCCTCCATACACATTAAGGGAAAATGAAAACATTAAGAACTCAGGTAACCTAACCGTCCCTGAAGGCACTAACGTAAACTGGCGGTTCTATGCTGAACATACAAAATCATTATCTCTACAATTCGAAAAGGAGCAGAAGGTTTTTCCAGCTACAGATGATAAAAATGGGGGCTTTAGTTTTGAAAGAACAATTTCTAGCTCAGGTCCATACAAGATAAACCTGCAAAACGACTTCAGCAGTAATAAAGACTCCTTAAAATTTCAAATAGACGTAATCAAAGACCGGTTTCCTGAAATCGTTTTGGAACAGTTTCAAGATACAGTGCTGTATAAAAATATAGTACTGGGGGGCAACATTAAAGATGACTATGGCTTCTCCTCCTTGTCATTTCATTATTCATATAACGATGGCGATACCTTTGATTCCTTTAAACTACCCTTCAACACCGCGCTATCTGATCAGAGCTACTACCAAATATACTCGCTAGACTCTGCTCAGATTGTAGCAGGTGCTGAGATCAATTATTACATGCAAGTGTCTGATAATGATAGAGTTAATGGTTATAAAACCGTAAAGTCAGCCACGTACAGTTTCAAGATTCCATCACTAGAAGAGATAGAGGCAGAAATTGAAGCGAATGATCAGCAGATTCAAAGTGAAATTGACAAAACCCTTGAGGACGCTAAAGAACTCAATAAAATGATCGAAGAGGCAGATGAGCGTCTAAAGACTAAAAAGGAAATAGAGTGGCAGGATGAAAAATTGATGCAAGAAATCTTAGATCAGAAAGATAAACTGGCCGAAAAGATGGATGAATTGAAAAAAGAGAACGCCAAAAACAACCGTAAGCTCGATCAATTCAAACCCCAAAACGAATCCATTAAAAAGAAAATGGAACAGCTTCAGGACATCATGAACAATGTATTGGATGATGAAATGAAAAAACTTTACGATGAGCTTCGTGAATTACTCGAGGAAAACTCTGATATAGAAGAGTTTAGAGAGAAGATGGACGATCTGAAGGAAAACAGTAGCACCCTTGAAGAGGACCTTGAGCGGACCTTAGAACTATTTAAAAAGTTGCAGTTTGACAAAATGCTTGAAGACAATATTGAGCAACTTCAGGAGGAAATAGACGATCAAGAGGCGCTTACTGAAGAAACTGAAAAAGGGGAGCAAACTAACGAGGAACTAGCTGAGAGCCAGAAAAAAGAGCAACAAGACCTCGAAAAACTTCAAGAAGAATTAGACAAACTCAATGAGCTCAATCAGGATAGAAAAAACCCAGAAAGCCTACCAGAAGACTTAAAAGAGGAATTAGAGGAGGCCAAGGAAGAACAGGAAAAAGCCAAGGAGGAATTGAGCTCCAAAAATGAAGAGCAAGAAGCAGAAGAGGCCGAAAAATCAGAAGAAAGCAAGCAAAGCGAAGGTACAGAGCAGTCTGATCAACAAAAACGACAAAAAGCCGCACAGTCCCAAAAACGTGCAAGCGAGAAGATGAAAGAGATTAAGCAGAGCCTTGAGTCTATGCAAAGCGGCATGCAAATGGAGCAACAACAAGAGAACCTTGAAAACATGCGTGACTTAGTAGACAACCTAGTCACTCTGTCTTTCAACCAAGAAGGTTTAATGAATGAATTCAGAGAAATACGCCAGAGTGACCCTCGTTATATAAAATTCTCTCAACGTCAGCTCAAACTTCAAGATGACTCGAAGATAATCCAGGACAGCCTCATTGCACTCTCTCAAAGAGTCTTTCAAATTTCCTCGTTCGTCATGAAAGAACTTGGCGAAATGAACCGACAAATGGAGGGTGCTGTAGAGACCCTAAAAGAAAAAAGAATTAGTCAAGCCGTTGGTAAACAGCAGTTTGTGATGACCTCAATCAATAATCTCGCACTACTACTAGATGATGTTGTTCAGCAAATGCAGCAACAGATGGCAAGTCAAGTGGGCCAAGGCAAACCACAGAAAAAAGGCAACAAACCACAAATGGGTGGTCTAAGCGAGCTTCAAAAACAACTCAGTCAACAAATTCAAGACATAAAAAAAAGTGGGGAATCTGGTCGTCAACTTTCTGAGCAACTAGCTAAACTTGCTTCGCAACAAGAAAGACTCAGAAATGCCTTAGAAAATTTTGAAACTGGCCTCGATGGAAATAAATTAGGAGAAAAGATTGATCAATTAATCAATCAGATGGAGGAGAATGAATGGGATCTCATTAATAAGAACATTACCGAAGAGACCGTTCAAAGGCAACAAGAAATCCTGACACGCCTTCTTGACGCTGAGAACTCCGTCCAAGAACGAGGTGAGGATGAAGAGCGCAAAGGAAGAACAGCCTTTGACTATGACCTATCAATTCCAGAATCCCTTAATGAGTATCTTAAGGCAAAAGAAAAGGAGATTGAATTGCTACGAACAATACCTGCGAAATTGAACCCTTACTATAAGAAAGAGACCAATAAGTATTTCAAAAAGATTAAGGAAAAGACTTGAGCCCTTCAATGAAAAACATAAGTATCGAAATACCATCTCTAGTCGAGAACATTCGCATAGTCGAAAGCTTCGTAGACAACGCCAAAGAGGAGTATAACCTCACGGACGACCTTTACGGCAACATTATGATTGCCGTAATCGAATCAGTTAACAATGCCATCATCCATGGCAACAAGACCGATAAAAACAAAAACGTCCTACTGAGTGCTACCCTGCATGATGAACAAATCGTCTTTATCGTGAGCGATGAAGGCCAAGGCTTTGACCACCAAAGCCTTCCAGACCCTACGGCACCGGAAAATATTGAGAAAGTGGGTGGGCGAGGTATCTTTCTTATCAAAAACCTCGCTGATGAGGTCAGTTTCAAAAGTGAGGGGCGCACCTTAGAACTCACATTCTATCTCAATTAATGTCAGACATCAACTTCTTTCAAGAAGAGGTCTCATTCCAGCTAAGCCATCCGGACATTCTTAAGGGTTGGATCTCTACTATAATTCAAAATGCCAAACAATCATTTGACACAATCAATTTCATTTATTGTTCAGACAACTATTTACTCGAGATCAACAAGGAATACCTAGATCACGACTATTATACCGACATAATAACCTTTGACAACAAAGAAGATGACGATTCAGCACTTGACGCTGACATTTTTATATCAATAGATCGAGTCAAAGAAAACGCAACTCAACTCAACCTACCATTCGAACAAGAACTCCATCGTGTCATGGTTCATGGTATTCTTCATTTGCTTGGACACAAAGACAAAACAGAAGAGCAAAAGAATGAAATGAGAGAAAGCGAAGAAGCTTCTTTATCTTTGCTTCACATTTAAACAAAATTCCATGTGTTCCACGTGAAACTTTTTCGACTAGCGTAACTGTTTCACGTGGAACTATTGATTTAAGGTTATGTATCCAGCGTACGATGTAATAGTAGTAGGAGCAGGTCATGCGGGTTGTGAGGCGGCAAACGCAGCAGCCCGAATGGGCTCGAAAGTCTTGCTGATCACAATGAACATGAACACGATCGCTCAGATGTCATGTAACCCAGCCATGGGAGGTGTCGCCAAGGGCCAAATAGTTCGAGAGATAGACGCGCTTGGTGGAATGTCTGGTATCATATCTGATAAATCCATGATACAATTCAGAATGCTGAATAAATCAAAAGGTCCAGCCATGTGGAGCCCTCGTACACAAAATGATCGAATGCGTTTTGCTGAAGAGTGGAGGCTCGCATTAGAGGCTAACCCAAATGTCGATTTTTGGCAAGAAATGGTTACGAGTATTTTAACCGATGGGAACCGAGTAACTGGCGTCACCACCGGAATGGGTATCGAGTTTAAGGCAAAATCTGTAATCCTCACCTCAGGAACATTCCTCAATGGAATCATTCATATAGGCGAAAAGAAATTTGGAGGGGGGCGAACGGGTGAAGGAGCCTCAACGGGAATTACCGAACAACTAGTTGCCCTAGGGTTTGAAGCTGGCCGAATGAAAACGGGCACACCCCCGCGTGTTGACGGTCGCTCACTTGACTATAGTAAAATGGAAGAACAAGCTGGAGACGAACGGCCAGAGAAGTTCTCTTTTAGCGCGGCAACTACGCCATTACAAAAACAACGCAGCTGTTTCATTACCTATACAAACCCAGAAGTACATAGCACACTCGCAAAAGGCTTCGATAAATCACCAATGTTCAATGGACGTATTCAAGGCATTGGTCCTAGATATTGTCCTTCAATAGAAGATAAAATTAATCGCTTCGCTGAGCGTACCAGGCATCAGATATTCGTAGAACCAGAAGGGTGGAACACCGTTGAAATATATGTCAATGGATTTTCTACATCGCTTCCTGAAGACGTTCAGTACGAAGCCATCAAAAAAATCAGTGGGTTTGAGAATGTGAAAATGTTCAGACCTGGCTATGCTATTGAATATGACTACTTCCCACCTACACAACTGAATCATACCCTCGAGACTAAGCTTATAGAAAACTTATATTTCGCCGGGCAGATCAATGGCACAACCGGATATGAAGAAGCGGCTTGTCAAGGCTTAATGGCTGGGATAAATGCGCATCAGAAAAACCATGAAGACAACCCGTTTACCCTTTCGCGTTCAGAGGCCTACATAGGGGTCCTAATAGACGATCTTATCAACAAGGGCACAGATGAGCCTTACCGTATGTTTACGTCTCGTGCCGAGCACAGAATTCTACTGAGGCAAGACAATGCAGATCTACGGCTCACAGAGAAAGGGTTCAACCTAGGGCTTGCCACACAGGAAAGACAGGACACCATGAAGAAAAGGTCCGAGGCAATGCACAAGCTTCTCAATGACCTCGATCAGAAAAAGGTAGATCCTGCTGAGGTTAACCCCACATTAGAAGAACTTTCTACGGCTGGCATTCAACATCGTACCACACTCGCTAAACTCATTAAGCGACCTCAGGTCCATATCCACGATCTCAAAAGGATAAATAATGACATCAACGAATACCTCAACAAGTATGATGAAAGTACATTAGAGGGGGCTGACATACACATTAAGTATGCCGACTACATCGACAAGGAAACTAAGCTTGCAGAGCGTATTTCGGAACTAGAAGGCCTTGTAATCAAAGAGGCATTCGACTTTCAAAGCGTTCAAGCCTTGTCATCAGAAGCCAAAGAAAAGCTGGGGAAAATTAAACCAAAAACCATTGGCCAGGCTTCTCGTATCAGTGGTGTTTCACCCGCAGACATATCCGTTCTGATGGTATATATGGGTCGATGATAGGTGAGGAAATCATAAGGTGCCCTGTTTGCAACAGCGATAAGCTAGAACCGCACAGTAATGTGGTTGATCATTTTGGTCACAAAGACTTGTTTAGCTTAAGCATTTGCCGCACCTGCGAAACATTAATTACGAATCCGCGTCCAACAGAAAAAGAGTCCATAACCTACTATAAATCAAATAGTTACGCATCCCATGGAGATAGTCAAGGCTACATATTTGATAAGGTGTACCAAACAATACAAACAATCAACTTTAGCCGAAAACGTGCAGTTCTAGAAAAGTATACACTTCACAAAAACCACCTCGATTATGGGTGTGGAACAGGTTCCTTTATCAGCTATCTACAGAGTAAAGGTTGGGCGGCAACTGGGGTAGAGCCTGACGACAAGGCGCGCTCAATTGCTATAGAGCGAAACCAAGGTGGAAATATTTATCCCTCTTTAGATCAACTCGATAAGCACCTTCGCTTTTCCTCGATAAGCCTATTTCATGTACTTGAGCATGTACACCAACTTCGTGAAACCATGCAAAAAATCATTTCGCTTTTAGATGACAACGGAACCCTCATCCTTGCATTACCAAACTACAACTCGTTGGATTCACAATACTATAAGGATTACTGGGCAGGATTAGATGTCCCTAGACATCTCTACCATTTCTCTCAGACAAGCATTGAGCAACTGGCAAAGAGTTTTGGTCTGAATATTGTTGCAACCCACCCAATGACTTTTGACAGCTATTATGTCAGCCTGCTATCGGAAGAATATAAGAACGGTAGCAAAAACTATTTGAATGCCTTCATGCGTGGATATAAGTCTAACCAAGCCGCAAAGAAGACAAATGAGTACAGTAGTCTAATCTATGTCCTAAGTAAATGAATAGTGCTAGCCGTTATCTTATAGTATATCTTCTTCCTTTAGCACTCCTCGCGTCTTGTGCCAGAGTCGGGACACCAACAGGTGGTCCCGAAGACGAAACACCTCCAATGCTGTTAAAATCTATTCCTGCAGACGGGACAACGGGCTTCAATGGTAATACCATACTACTAACGTTTGACGAAAGAATTGTTACCAACTCCTTAGAAACGGACCTCATTTTAACACCAAAGCCTTCTGGTACATTTCGGGCGAGAGTTAACAAAAACGTTCTTTCCCTAAGCTTCACTGAGCCATTTAACGAAAACACTACCTATAGTCTGAGCTTCGGCAATACTATTCAAGACATAACGAATGATAACCCTGCTGACGGAATTAACCTCAGCTTCTCAACAGGTGACTATATTGACTCATTGAGTATTCAGGGTCAGGTCCTTAATTTGTATAGCCAAGAACCGATCGAAAACCTTCTAGTGTCTCTTTATTCCGAACAAGATTCACTTGATATACTCAGCGGCCCTGCATCCTATTACAGCAGAACTGATTCAGCGGGAATTTATAAATTCCGAAACTTACCTAATGGAAACTTTAGGGTTTACGCTGTCCGTGATAAAAATAAAAATAGTCAAGCCGATAGTGATAAAGAGGCCTATGGTTTCTATGGAGACACACTCGTACTTGCAAACGCTATTAATGACATTAATTTTTCTGTTCAAAACTTGAATACCGACAACATCCGAACAGTCTCTGCACGCGGGTTTGGAGTTTATTTTGACCTAGCCTTTAACAAAGCCATTTCAAATTTTGAGATGCTAGAGGATGAGGATTTAATTTATGATCAACCAGAATCGAAGACCATAAGGTTCTACCGAATGGATAGACCCTATAGCGACACAACACAAGTCATATATTCCGTCAAGGATTCTATTGGAACCGTGTACAGGGATACTGTAGGTGTTTATTTTAATGAATCTAAACTTGATCCTTTGCCCTTTAGTTTTCAACTAACGCCCTCAGGAGAATTCATAGCCCCCAACGACAGCCTTAAAATTACATTCAACAAACCAGTGATAAGCGTCAATATAGATAGCTTATCCATTCAAGTTGACAGCCTGAACACCATCCCTCTGAAAGAGAACTTCATTTCTTGGAATAAACTAAACACTGAACTTTCGTATCCCTTGGATCTTGTATCATTGTTGAATCAGACCTCATCAAAGACTATATCAATAGCTTTACGCACTGGCGCGTTCATATCAGCAGACGGTGACAGTTCTATCGTTCAAACAAAAAACCTTTCATTACTCACCACTGAGGATTCTGCTATCATAGGAGGTACTGTTCAGTCTAACAGTGCCAATATCATTGTTCAGTTATTAGATGCACGGACATTAAAGGTCGTTCGAAGCAGTACTTCTAAAAACTTTCTCTTTCCATATTTGCCTGCAGGTCGATATATGATTCGAATAGTAAAAGACTTAAACAACAATGGAAAATGGGACACTGGTAACATCCTTAAGTGGGAAGACCCTGAACCTGTAAAGTTTTATTTTGATGAGTTTTATAAAACTAAAGTGATTGAAGTAAGGAAGAATTGGGAACAAACTGACGCAAATATCTTCTTCTAACAGTACAAAAGGTCAAGTACAACTTGTGTATAACTCAATTGATCTCATCAACTTCTCCACAGAATTAAGACATGACGTCTCTTTCACATTCTTCAAAAGGATAACTAGCAAGTGGCAAACATTCTATCACCAATTAATGCACATCTACTTAGACTGGAATAGTTATCCACTAAAAGCAAGAGTTATACCGTTAGATAGAATAATGACCTTATGCGCAATGACTTAACACGTGTATAATTTGTTAAGAACAACACTATTACAAACAATTCGTAAACAAATGTTTTAGATTAGCGCTTAATAAAAAGATTTCCACATATCCACAGCCCTAATAAAGACTATTTAGAGTTATATAAAGAATAATATATTAATATGAGCCTGTTGAAACTGTTGATAAAGTCTTACCTAGGTGCACTAGCTTGCATCATCATCATTTCAAACTCTCTACATGCTCAGACGAATGATCCAGTTCAAATCGCGACAGAATACTACAATCAAGGAGATCTTGAAAAAGCCAAAGATGAGTTTAAGAAGCTGGCCCGAAACAAACGGAACATCCCTCGTATCCATGAGACATATTTCAGGTTATTATTGACAATTGAAGATTTTGATGAAGCTGAGAAATACCTTGGAAACGTCATTAAAAACTACCCTGATAATTTTACTTACGAGGTGGACTTAGGTGTCCTTTACCGAACTATGAATCAAGAGGAAAGGGCTAATCAGTTATTAGATCAAGTTGTGATCAAAGTGACAAATAGATCGGCTCTTGATAAGAGATCAAATGAGACAAGAATGTTGGCGCAAACATTCTTTGAGAAAAACTTCAGGGATAAAGCTTTAGATACCTATATCAACGGCAGATCTATTATGGGTCAGGAAGATCTTTTTGCCTTAGACTTAGCAAGAGTTTATCAGCTGATGAACAAAAAGCAACCGATGATCTCGGAGTATCTCAATTTTTCTAAAAATCAGCCGCAGAACTTAAATTATGTCAAAAACTCACTTCAGCGATATTTACCCGAAGCTGAGGATTTGGATACACTCGAAATGACATTATATACTGTCATCCAAAAGGAAGCTGGTAATAGTACATACAATGACCTGTTGGTATGGACACATCTCCAACAAAAAAATTTTCCTGCGGCACTTAGGCAGGCAAGAGCATTAGATAAAAGGCTTGCGAATAATGGTGATAACATTATGAACGTAGGCATGATTTCTTTTCGAAACAATGAGTATAAAACTTCTAAAAAAGCATTTGACTACATCATTGAAGAGTTTCCTGAAAGCCCTAGTAAGAGATTAGCATCACGTTACCTCTTATTGTCAGAAGAGGAAGTTTTGAAGAATAGTTATCCGATTGATTCTTCTGCAATTCGAGATCTTATATCGAGATATGAAGTGTTTATTTCCGAATCTAGGGATGTGTTTTCAATAATGGAATCCCAGAGAAGAATTGCACTCTTACAAGCATTTCAACTGAATGAGATAGAGAAGGCTATTGAAACGTTGACAGGGATGTTAAAGCAACAAGTGGGAAGACATAATGTAGTGGCAGAGGCAAAAATGGACCTAGCTGATATTTATCTATTAAATAAAGAGCCCTGGGAGTCAATTTTGTTATATGGTCAAGTGGAGAGGATGTTTAGGGATGAACCACTCGGGTATATGGCTAAACTCAAAAGTGCAAAGTTATCCTATTTCAAAGGTGATTTTGAATTGGCTCAAAGCAACCTGGATATTTTGAAACTTGCTACGTCAAGGGAAATCGCAAATGACGCCTTGGACTTAAGCATATTAATTAAAAATAACACTGTATTTGATAGCACTGATGTGGTGATGCAAGAGTATGCTAATATTGAGCTGATGTTATTCCAAAACCAAAAGAAACAAGCTTTAGCTGCAATGGATTCTATGCTAGTGAAATATAATTATCATTCCATCGTAGACGAGGTGCTTTATTTACAAGCACAAACGGAATTGGAGCTAGGGCATATTGAGAAAGCTTTATTGTCTCTTGACAAAATCAAAGAAGCCCACTATTTTGAGATTCTTGGGGATGACGCATTATTCTTAATGGGAACAATCTATCAGGATAGCCTAGGCGACAATGAAACGGCAATGGGTCTTTTTAATGACCTCTTGACTAAGTTTCCAGGAAGCATATATGTTGCGGAAGCTCGGACAAGATTTCGTGAACTTAGGGGTGATTTCAACAACGAAAACTAGTCACTGGTTTCATGGCAACTTCCTTCAACAACCTACGAGTAGGTAAGAAATTCCGATTAGTCAACTTTGGAGAATCATTTGACTTTGAGGTATTAGAAATAATGTCCGATGGTGATTGCCACCTCAAAGACGTCTATACCTTGGAAAACTATACGCTCTATGACCTAATCCGCTATGGAAAAGGAGCTGATTTCGATGTAAACGACCTATGAGGCTAAAGCCCTGGGCGCTTTTACTATCAACTCATCTGCGAAGCAGCTAAAATTAGACTGAAAGCATTAGAAACATCACTACAATCTTGAGTTACGCCCTCATTACAATTTCTCTAGTTCAACAACTAGGAAACTAATCCCTTATCTATTTTCCATGTAAATATTTTAGAGATAAGTGTTTATTTGAAATAAATAGTATGCATGCATAACAAATTTTTTATAACTTCGTAAGACCTTAAGGGCTTATGAAGAGAGAAGAAACCATAGATCACCAAATTAAAATGTGCTGGCATGCCATTTACCGAATGTATAACCAACAGGCGGTTCAGCATGAAAGCACTACATCTATGGCCTTTGTGGTCTTGAACATAGACCCAACAGAAGGTACGCCAGCCACGAAAATTGCTCCTCTA
>DLQN01000029.1 GCA_002477595.1 Roseivirga sp. UBA7431 | reverse complement strand
ATTCAAATTCAAAGTAGCAATCACGGAATACTCAGCAGGTCTCAGTAAGATTTGCTGTAAGAAGGCATCAGCGATTACATCTTTGATGATGACTTTATGGCCATCTTTTTCAATGATTTGCCAAGGCCCACCTTGATAGTCAGTAGCACCGTATTCATTTTTAGATAATTCGTAACCCCATGTTTTGAAAGCACCTTCAGTGTATTTCATAATGTTGCCCTTGTGTACAAGAGTAACAGAGTCTTTCTTTTGTTCAAAAGCAAAGTCTATAGCACTTCTAACCAAACGGTGAGTTCCTTCTTCAGAAACGGGTTTGATGCCATAGCCAGCACTACCTGGGAACCTTACTTTTTCGAACCTATCAGGGAAGTTTTCTTTTAAAAGCTTGCCGAATTTATCGCAATCTTCAGTTCCTTGCTCAAATTCGATACCAGCGTAAATATCTTCTGTATTTTCACGGAAAATAACCATGTCGCAAAGACCGGGTTGTTTTACTGGCGAAGGAGTTCCTTCAAACCATCTTACTGGTCGCACACAAGCATATAAATCTAATTCTTGTCGCAGGGCAACATTTAAAGACCTAATGCCACCACCTACAGGTGTTGTCAAGGGTCCTTTTATACCTACTAGGTATTCTCTGAAAGCGTCAAGTGTTGAAGTAGGCATCCATTCGCCAGAGGCTTTAAAGGATTTTTCTCCAGCTAAAACCTCTTTCCAGTTTATAGATTTTTCAGACCCATAAGCCTTTGATACAGCATTGTCGAATACGTGCTGAGCAGCAGGCCAGATATCGACTCCAATACCATCTCCTTCAATAAAAGGGATTGTTGGATTATTCGGTACGGTGAGTATTCCGTTGTTTATTGTGATTTTTTGTTCACTCATTCTGGGATGAATTAAAATGTGTTATTCTTTATAGGACTGTAAGGTAACAATTTCCGATACTTTATAAGTTTCGGGATTTACCTTTTAATTGAAAAAATCTGATTGATAATTGACTAGTAGCTCTCGTTCTGGTTAGGAAAATCTTTCGACTTTACATCTTTGATGTAGTTACCTACTGCTTCGGTAATAATGCTACCTACATCGGCATATTGCCTTAAAAAGCGAGGTTTGAATTCTTTTGTAATGCCAAGCATATCGTGCATCACGAGCACTTGACCATCGGTGTCAGGACCAGCACCAATACCGATAGTAGGGATGCTTATTTCCTCGCTCACTCGTTTGGCTAAGTCTGCGGGGATTTTCTCTAACACTATTGCATAGCAACCACATTCCTCCAAAAGTTTTGCATCAGCAATCAGTTTCTCTGCTTCATCTTCCTCTTTGGCACGAACAGCATAAGTTCCAAATTTATAGATGGATTGAGGGGTAAGTCCGAGGTGGCCCATAACTGGGACTCCTGCACTTAATACCCTTAGGACGGACTCTTTAATCTCAGCACCACCTTCCATTTTTACAGAATGGGCACCAGATTCTTTCATTACTCGAATGACTGACCTGAGCGCTTCAGAGGAATTCCCTTGATAAGAACCAAAGGGGATATCGACCACAACAAATGATCTTGTCACTGCCCTAATCACAGAACTCGCATGATAGATCATTTGATCTAAGGTGATGGGTAAGGTCGTGTTGTGCCCAGCCATCACATTGGAAGCAGAGTCTCCAACCAGTATGATATCTACACCGGCTTCATCAATGAGTTGTGCCATTGAATAGTCATAGGCCGTAAGCATAGAGATTTTCTCACCTCTATCCTTCATGGCTTGTAACTGGTGCGTAGTTATTTTCTTTATTTCAGACTTGTGAATGGACATCTTTATAAAAATTGAAGGGGTAAATATACACATTTACCCCTTCCATTTATTTGGTTGAATGAATCCTATTTCTCGTTGTAAACGTGAATGTCTCTTTGAGGGTAAGGGATTGAAATTTTTGCTTTGTCTAGTTCCTTCTTGATGTTTTCGATCATATCGAAGTGCACGTTCCAGTATTCAGAAGTGTCTACCCATGCTCTGATGGTAATGTCTACACTGCTGTCTCCAAGGTTACCAACTCTCACAAAAGGAGCTGGGTCTTTGTGAAATCTGTTGTCCGCAGCAATAAGGCCCTGAATAATCTCCTTGGCTTTTTCGAAGTCATCGTCATAACCAATACCACAGGTGAAATCCCATCGTCTAGTTGGCTCTTGTGTTATGTTAGTGGTCGTAGCACCTGCTACTGCACCATTGGCCATATAAATTACTCTGTTGTCTGGCGTTTTTAACGTTGTTGTTACGATAGAAATTGATTGTACTGAACCAGTTTGACCATTTACGTTGATGACGTCACCATTTTTGAATGGTTTTAACACTAGGATAAGGATACCACCTGCAAAGTTGGCTAAACTGCCTTGTAATGCTAAACCTATTGCGAGTGACATACCTCCTAAAATAGCCACAAGACCAGTTGTGTCTGCTCCGAAATTGTTGATGACCGCGATAAGAAGTGCAACCATTAATGCGATTCTCACCACTCCTTTTAGAGTAGGGAGTAGGGTAGCGTCAACACCTCTTTTGATCAGTGCTTTGCCAAATAGATTTACTACTCTTTTGATGAGCCACATTCCGATTACCAGAATAACTATAGCACCTAAGACTTGAAGGGCGTAACCGAGAATGTCTCCAGAGTTAGCCTGCCATAATTCTTCTATTTTTTCCATGTTTGTTAGTTGATAGTGGTTGTTAAAGTTATTAGTATAAAAATGCTGAATATTCGTCATCCAATTGAACATCAATGTGTTCTTGTATGGTAGTACCAAGCTCAAAGCCTTTGTAGTCAACAGCGATGGGGAACCTGTTATGACTTCTATTGACCAGTACGGCTGTTTGAATTTTAGATACACTCATTTTCAGGAAGGGATCCAATGCATAAATCATTGTTCCTCCTGAGTTCAATACATCATCGATTACAATCAGCGTGAAATTTGAGGCTTCGGGTTGAGCGGAAAAACTTACTTGAGGTTGGCTCTTTGCAGATTTATCAATATCTACTCTGATGAGATGGATACGAATACTGGAAATTTTTTCAATCTCTGTTTTTAGTAATTCGGAGATCTTAACTCCGTTGGAGTCGATCCCAGCGAAAAATAACTCTTCCGTTTGATGGTTTTGTTCATATATTTCATACGCCATCCTTCTGATAATCTGGAGGATGTCCGAATGCCCTAGAATTCGTTTTCTTGCTTCTTGCATTGATCTACTCAGGTATTGGCATCACCTTACTGTCTTTAAAAGTAGATAGTATTACCATCGACTGCAAATTGTCTACCACCGCAATATCACTCACCCGCTCTAGCATTAGCTTCTGATAAGAAGAGATGTCTTGAGCGATTATTTTCAGTACGAAGTCGCCTGAACCTGTTACGTGATGACACTCTATCACTTCATCTATCTTGTTGATAGCGTCCATGAAAATTTCGATATTTTGCTTGTTATGGCCTTTCAGTGTGGCATAAACAAACGTGCTCACACCCATACCTATTTTGTCGGTATCAAGTTTAGCATGGTAACTCTTAATGATGCCAGAGTTTTCTAACTTTTTTACACGCTCCAAAGTCGGAGCTGGAGAAAGCCCAATCTCTTTTGACAATTGAGCATTTGTGATTTTGGCATTGGCTTGGAGGATGTCCAAAATCTTGCGGTCGATCTTATCTAATTTTAGATTCGGGTTCATAATATGTCAGATACAAAATATAATTCTGCCTAAAGGTAATATTTTCGAAGAAAATTTTACAATAAGTTAAAAATAATCAAATGGCGACTTAGGTTTTCTTTTTAATTTCCTTTCGAAGGTCTCTTGCTTTCTCGTTGAGTTCGTCTCTTCTTCGGGTGTTGTCTCTGATAATGGAGATCCGTTCAAGGGCGCTATCGTATGCTTGATTACTTATGTCATATTCAGCAAGATAGAGCTGAGAGAATAGGTAGTAGCCCGATTCTTCTGATGCTGAGTTTTCAGAGAAATCGACTACTTGTTTAAAGTACTTTTGCGCTGCTTCATCATCGTTTCGCTTTTTACTAATATGCCCTATATAGAAGCTAGCATAACGACCACTGACTTCCTCATAACCTGTCTGACCCTCTGAGATTCGCTTAAGTATCTCTTGCGATACACTTTCGGCCTCTTGATACTGACCTATTGTATAAAGCATTTGTGCATAGAACCGATGGAAATATGCGTTGTTGGGGTACTTCTGAAACACTTGTTTCCCCAATCGTAAAGCATCATAAGTTTTCTGTTCCTCGAATGCTTTGATACGCATTAAGAAATAAATGGCCTCAATACGGGTGTAGAAAGCATTTTTTGATACCTCTTCCATTTGCTCAATACCCAATTGTTTATCCCCTTTTGGGAAAAACATTAGGATAGGTTTTAGCATAGGGTAGTTTTCTCTCATCCAAATGGAGTAATAGTTGAAAAGAGCATCACCAAAAAGTATTTCAGGACTGAAGCTTTCGTTTCCTTTCGTTTTTTCTAAGTAGCGTAATGCCCACTTTCCAGCTGTAGCAGCTCGTCCCCAGTTCTTCTTTTCGGAATAATACCTACCCTTAAATCCATATGAGCCAGAGAGGAAGAAAGCTGCCTCTACATTGGTTTCGTCTTCATCAAAAAGCGCTTCAGCCTTTACGATAGCAGTATCCATGTAGGCTAGAAATTCATCACCTAAGGATGTTTCTGCATCAAGATTTGGCAGCATTTGCCACCAAGTGCTAATGCCAAAAAGGAAATAAGGTAGTGGGTGTTCAGGGTATCGAAACTTCAACCACTCAAACTCTGTCTCTGCCTTGCTGAAATTAAAGTTGTACATGTTGTCCACCGCATCTGTGATTTCGATCTGCAACGGCATGTTTTGCAATAGGTACTTACTACTATTGTTTGCGCTTTGCGCGGCTAAATTTTGTGTCAAGGCCAGTGCGGCAATGAATGAGTATATGAGAAATTTCTTCACTTGCTGATATAAATTATTACAAAATTAAAGCCCTTCAGGTCATTTGCTATGAGTTGATACATTTTTATTCAAGGCCTCGTCCTATAATCGTACTTTTATCCAAAATAGTTTTCGATGCCGAGAGAATTTAGTTCGCTGGAACTGCGAGCCAAAGAATGGGTGAGTTTTAATAAGAAACTCTTTTTCATTGTAGTCTGCCTGATAGCACTGCTATTACTCTACGTTCAACAGTCGTTTATTATTGCTGAGATTGCCGCATTCAAATTCCTTGAGGGGCCTGAAGCATTATTATTCAAGGTGTTCGCCAGCCTAAAGCTCTTCGCTATTCCCATAGTTTATGCCTTGAAATTCACGGTAGTTGGGTTTATACTTTGGACGGGTTGTTTTATGTGGGGATATAAAGTTACCTACACCAAGTGTTGGCAAATCGCGATGATCGCGGAGGTCATTTTCTTTGTACCCATTCTACTGAAGATCTTTTGGTTCATGTTCGTCAGCACCGATCCAAATTACTTTGAATACCAAGCTTTCTATCCACTGTCTTATATGAACTTCTTCGACTATCAAGAAGTGCCAAAGAAGTACGTTTACGCAAACCAAGCCCTGAACTTCTTTGAAATTGGATACTGGGTAGCCCTCACTTATGGAGTTGATTTTGCGGCTAGGAAGAAAAAGTCAATTGCAAATGCGATAGTTCTTACCACCTATATCCCATTATTTTTATTCTGGTTATGGTTTAATATTAAGATTTCAGATTAGGCAAGAGTGGTTCTATTAATAAAAATTAACGTCTAGCAAGCTATATTTTTACTATTTTCACGGCTCAAACGTGCAATAAATGACAGATTTTAAGAAGATCAATAATCTTACAGGCTGGGGAGTTTTTCTCGTTTCTTTGATCGTATACATATTGACCATTGAAGAAACCGCCAGTTTTTGGGATAGTGGGGAGTTCATTGCAATTGCCTATAAGCTAGAAGTGTCTCACCCTCCTGGTGCACCACTCTTTATGCTCATCGGTAGATTGTTCTCCTTCCTGTCGTTTGGAGCCGTTGAAAACGTAGCCTATTGGATTAATATGTCCAGTGTAGTTGCCTCTGCTTTCACCATACTCTTCTTGTATTGGTCGATTGTGATGTTAGGAAGAAAATTGATCGATGCCAAGATTGGAGAAGAGACTGACTATCAGAAGCTATTGTTAGCAGGCGCTGGGGCAGTTGGCGCATTGGCATTTACTTTTTCTGACTCCTTTTGGTTCTCTGCCGTAGAGGGTGAGGTATATGCCTTGTCATCCTTTTTCACAGCCATCGTTTTTTGGGCTATCCTTAAATGGGAACTCGTTCAAGATGAAAGTAACGCCAATCGATGGTTACTGTTTATTGCTTACATGCTTGGGCTGTCAACAGGAATTCACCTCTTAGGACTTGTGACATTGCCTGCTCTAGGCTTGATCTACTACTTTAAGAAATATAAAAACCCAACTTGGGTCGGAGGGATACTTGCTATTGTGGCAAGTCTCGGGCTTATCATTTTGGTCAATAACATTATCATTCCAGGACTGCCGACACTTGCCGGTAAGTTCGAAATCACTTTTGTCAATACGCTAGGTCTTCCATTCGGATCCGGTGCTTTATTCTTGACATTAGCGGTGATAGCTACTATAATTTTTGGGCTTAGGTACACAGTAAAGAAGGATTGGGTCAATCTTAATACGCTAGTGCTTTCGGTTGCCTTTATACTGATTGGCTACACATGTTACGCTGTGATTTTGATCAGGTCAAGAGCTGATCCGCCAATCGATCAGAATAACCCTGAAGATGTAATGACTTTTGTGTCATACCTTAAAAGGGAGCAGTACGGAAGCCGTCCTTTGTTAAAAGGACAATACTTTAATGCCCCACAAATTAGTGCAGAGCAAGGAGCTCCTAACTACTACAGGGCAGAGGATAGCTATAAGATTACCGATTACAAAACTAAAATAGAGTACGACCCTGAATACACGACCATATTCCCTAGAATGTGGAGTTCAAACCCAGGGCACCCTGAGACATACATGGCCAAGACGGGCCTAAGACCAGGAGAAAAGCCAAGCTTTATTGATAACATGGCCTTTATGTTCAGTCATCAGATAGGGCATATGTACTTGAGGTATTTCATGTTTAATTTCTCTGGTAGAGAAAGTGATATTCAGAATGCTGACTGGATGGGGCCACTGGATACTGACAAAGGTGTTCCAGAAACGATTAAGAATAATAAGGGTAGAAACCAATACTTTATGATCCCACTTTTACTGGGCTTAATTGGCTTCTTCTTTCAGTTTAACAAAGACCCTAAACGTTTCTCTGCAACCTTAATGCTGTTTATTTTGACAGGGTTAGCGCTTGTTATTTACCTGAATTCGCCTCCTGTTGAGCCAAGAGAGAGAGATTATATCTATGTCGGTTCCTATTATGTTTTTGCCTTTTGGATCGGCTTCTCAGTCTTAGCCATTGGTAATGCCTTTGCCGAACGTGGTAAGAAATCATTGGTCATTGGCACCATAGCCCTCGGTATGTTAGCGCCTATTATTATGGCTTCGGAAAACTGGGACGATCATGATCGATCAGGAAGATATTTGTCAGTTGATTCGGCTAGAAACTTCTTAGCGTCTTGTGCGCCTAATGCGATTTTGTTCACCGGTGGCGACAATGATACTTTCCCGCTATGGTACATTCAAGAGGTAGAAGGATTTAGAACAGATGTGAGAGTGGTTGTTTTAAGTTACTATCAAACATCTTGGTATATAGATCAGACGGCAACCAAGATGAATGATTCAGAGGCATTTCCATATTCACTTACCATTGATAATTACCGTGATGGTACGAATGATGTGCTTTATATTGATGAAAATGGAGATTTTGCTGGTCGTGTCATCGACTTGCAAGATTATATGGATGTGGTGAAGAGGGATGTTGAACGCTTTAAAGTTGCTTTCCAATCTGGAACAACTTTGATGTCAGTTCCTACAGGTACTGGTTTAAATCTGAATATCGATACAGCTAGAGTCCTTAATAGTGATCTAATTCCTGAGAACTTGAAGAAGTATGTCACACCATCAATGTATTTGCCATTTAAAAGGGATCAGGAAGGAAATCTTCAAAGTAGATTTATAGATAAGGGTCAAATGATGATGCTGGATTTGATTGCTAATAACAACTGGGAAAGACCAATCTATTTCAACTACACATCTATCAACTCTTTGAATTTTGATATTGATCCTTATTTGGTGCAAGAGGGTATGGCTTACAGGTTACTACCGGTTCGAAAGCCCAATAATGTGCGTGACCTTGTCAATACAGAGTTGATGTATGACAACATGATGAATAAGATGCAGTTCCGTGGATTAGCTGACCCTAAAGCGAATCTGAATGAGGACTATAGAGGGTTTATTCAAAACCACAGATCTATGGTGACAAGTTTGGCGGATGCTTTTCTTTCAGAGGGGGATACTACGAAAGCTAAGGAAGTACTTGATTTTGGTATGGAAAAGATGCCAGCCGAAGCTTCTCCTTATGATATCTCTTCTGTTGGATTCGTTCAAGGATATTTTGATGTAGGTGAAACTGAGAGAGCCACCAAAATGGCAATGGAAATGTCGAGTCAGTTTGATTCCGAGATCACTTATCTGCAGGAAAAGAATAGATATACTAGAGAGTTTTCAATTAAATCGAGGGGCCTTAGGTTCTTGGAGGCCGTGTTAACGGGCAATGGAAAAACTGCTGAGGCAGATACAGTTCGCCAGATGCTCAATGCCCAGAATGTAAGATTGGGTATGGATAGAAGTGATTTCTAAAAATAGAATGATATAAAAATGCAAGAAAGACCTACTCACTGAGTGGGTCTTTTTATTTTTCCAGAATCAAGAAGAGATCGAGTGCCTCATCGGCATTGTCAACGAGTAAGTAATCTTCGTGATTGATCTCTGAAACCAAACCAGTATTGGCCGTATTGAGCTTATTCCTATTCATTCTATTTAAGATGTCATAGGGAATTCTTAAAAGTGGAGCAGGTAATTTGTATTGTAGGTTGAAGATGTCAAAGCGAGTAATGCGTTGAACGGAACGCTTATTTTCTTCATAATAAGCCATTACCTTTTCGTTTCCACCAACACCTTTCATTTCTACTTTTTCAAAATACTTCTTTGCAAGATCGGTTAGCTCGGTCGCAGTATATTCTCTGACATGCCAAGGATTTCGGCTAAGTGTTTTTTTAATATTAGGAGTAGTTAGCACTGCTTTTCCGCCAGGTTTCAATACTCTGAAGATTTCAGCGAGAAAGTCACCATCTGCTTGTACATGCTCTATTACTTGGAAGCTCACAATAGCGTCAAAGCTGTTGTCAGCGATATCCGTGAAAGGAGGAAATACTGCTTGCCTAAAGTCCAGCGTAGGATGCTTTGCCTTTAGCGAGTCAATTACTTCATGAATTTTATCTAGGGCAACATAGCTTTGCGCAAGCGGAGCCAATAGATCAACACCTCTACCTTCGCCACAGCCTAACTCCAATAAGTCGCCTTTTACATACGGCTTAGCCAAATAATAAGCTTTCAATAATCGTTGATGAATCGGATTATCCGATGGAATACTGTCAGATGCGATTTCAGTTGTGTAGGTAGCCATCCTTTGATTTTGGCCAAAAGTAATCTATTTGACCTAGAAACGATGAATTCCAACAATTTTGTTCTGCTGCAGTCAAATTCTATATACCTTTGATTTTCAACTTTGATCATGAAACGTCTCAGTTTAATATGTCTCCTTTTAGTTTTAGTTTCTGGGCTAATGGCGCAGAGCAGAATGAGTTCTGCCGAAATCAGCTATCTCTATAATCAAGAACACGAGTTTATAACGCAATACAAAGTTGCCTCGAATGGCGATAGAGTGAAGGTTTACCTCAGGTTTATCTTGAATAGCGGCAATGTCAAAATATCTGATTACCGATTGTCATATGATATTAGGGCAAGTTATATCGATGAGAAAACGATTAACTCTGGAGTTGTAATAGACTCGACTAACGTATTAGATATAGCTTTCCGTCAGTATGTTTACTCCTTTGAGTTTGACAAGCAAGCCAATGATAACCTTGTAGTCATAGATTTTTATAATACTGTTCGCGACAAACATTTTAGTCTTGATTTACCTTTAAAATTTAGAGAGTGGACTCCAACACCTTTTTTGCTTTTTCAAGCAGATAAAGAAATCCCGTACTTCGATAAATACATTAACCAGGATTACCCAGTTAGGGTGGTCAATGTATTTGACCCATCTGACAAGTATGAGATTAATGGGGTGAATAGTAATAAGCTTGTTGCCATGCCGCCATTCGATGATACTGAAATGTTGGTAGCAAGCGATATTCCTATGGATACACTTTATGGTGTTACTAATGGTGAGGAATTTAGGTTTTATAATAATGGCTTCCACACCATACGATCGTCATCTTCAGATATGGCTTTAGGTATACTCGTTACCGATAAAGTACATCCATACTTCGATAACTATAGAGATCTTATGGATCCTTTAATTTACGTAAGTACCAATGACGAACTCAAAAAAATGAAAACCGCTTCGGATGGTCGGCAAGCGTTTGAGGAATTTGTAAATAATACGATTTCTGCAAACGAACAGGTTGGAAAAGACTTCGTGAAATACTACTACAGAAGGGTTCGAAAATCTGCAAGATTATTCTCCGAGAATCAAGATGGGTGGAAGACTGATAGCGGTATGATATATCAAATATTTGGTAATCCGGCTCAAGTATTTAGAAATGAAAGTACCGAGCTTTGGGTATACCCTTCAAGCTCGGGGGGGAGGTTAAGATACATATTTGATATTATAGTTGAAGATGGTATTATTAAACATAAATTGATCCGAGCTAATCGCTATCGAGAGAATTGGATGCGAGCTGTTACGCAATGGAGATCAGGAAGAATAATTGAATAAATGCAATCAAAATCATCGTCAGACTTCATTTACGGTACTCGCGCTATCATTGAAGCTATAGAATCAGGAAAAGAGGTAGACAAATTATTCGTTCAGAAAGACGTTAAGAATGAGTTGTCGTCCGAGCTCTTAAAGTTGTGTAGAGATTTATCTATTCCAGTACAAAGAGTTCCGATAGAAAAGCTTAACCGTATTACTCGAAAGAATCATCAAGGGGCTATAGCCTATATTTCTTCCGTAGTTTTCGCCTCATTAGAGAACTTAATTTCTGAGGCATACCAAAAAGGAGAAACGCCATTTTTTATCATGCTTGATAGAATTACTGATGTGAGGAATTTCGGTGCAATTGCCAGGACTGCAGAATGTGCAGGAGTACATGGCATCATTGTACCAAGTCGAGGGGCCGCTCAGATTGGTTCAGATGCGATGAAGACCTCCGCAGGAGCACTCAACCATATGCCTGTCTGTCGCGCAGAAAACCTCAAGCTTACGATAAAGAACTTGCGTGAAAACGGTATTCAAGTGATTGCATGCTCTGAAAAAGCAACAGATACTATTTACCAAATGGACTTTTCTGTCCCGGTTGTTTTATTGATGGGATCTGAAGAAGATGGAATTTCGGCAGAGTATTTAAAGCTTTGTGATGATCAGGCAAAACTTCCGATAACTGGAAAAATCCAATCATTAAATGTTTCTGTAGCTACAGGGATTATTACTTACGAGGTGGTCAGGCAGCGATCTAAGTAAACTGCTCACCCTTACCTTTAGCATCATTTAAAAACTCACGAAATTTTTTCTCTGCGTCCTTTTTACAAATCAAGATGACGTTATTTGATTGAGTGACTAAGTAACCGTCTAAGTCCTGCGCAACGATCAGTGTTTCTTTGGGGCCCTTAATTATACAGTTTACTGAGTCATATAGCAGGGCGTTGGCATCAATGACATTGTCATTATCATCTTTTTCTTGCATATCATGCAACGAATCCCAGCTGCCTAAATCTGACCAATTGAACTCTCCTTTTACCATGTATACGTCAGAGGCTTTTTCCATTATGCCAAAATCAATTGACACACTTTTGCATTGCGCATAAGCGGCATCAATAAATTTTGCTTCTTGATCGGTATAGTAGGCGCTAGAACCTTCTTCGAAGATTACCGCCATATCTTTTAAGTAAGTATGGAAAGCTTTTGTGATCGTATCAATTGACCAAATGAATATCCCTGCATTCCAAACAAAATCACCGCTGTCGACAAATTTTAGCGCCAATTCCAATTCAGGTTTTTCTGTGAAGGTTTTGACCTTTTTAACTTTCTTCAAAGGACTGGAATGATACTGAATATAACCGTAGCCAGTTTCGGGTCTTGTCGGTACGATACCGAGCGTAATGAGCTTTTCGGAGTCTGTGGCGGCTTTCAAAGCCGTCTTAATATTGTCTTCAAAGATGTTGTCTCTGAATATTACATGATCTGATGGAGCCACAATCATAACCCCTTCAGGGTCTCGCTGTTGTATCTTAAAAGCAGGGTAAGCAACTGCCGCAGAAGTATTTCTGCCGATAGGTTCTAATAAAATTTGATCATCAGCGAGCTCTGGTAGTTGCTCTTGAACCAGGCTTTTGTAGCGTTTATTAGTAACAACATAAATATTGTCGCTAGGGACGATATTCAAGAAACGATCAAAAGTCATCTGAATTAATGAACGCCCCGTTCCTAGGATGTCTAAAAACTGCTTTGGTTTATCGGCACGGCTGTATGGCCAAAACCTACTCCCAATACCACCAGCCATTATGACCACATAGTTATTTGCCATGTTAAATTATTCCTTCGTTTATTAAATCACTAATGTGTAAAAAGCCAACGACTTTTTTGTTTTCAACAATAATCAATTGATTAATGTTATGCTCCCGCATTTCATTTAAGGCGCGCAGTGCATATTCTCCTTTATCGATGGTTTTAGGGTTGCTTGTCATTACCTGACCAATTTGTAGTCCCGAAAAGTTGTCATGCTTCTCTAACATTCTCCTTAAATCTCCGTCCGTGAAAATACCGACTAACTCGTCCTGATCGTTCACAACGGCTGTTGCGCCAAGACGTTTCTTGGAAATGATTAAGATGCTATCCTTAACCAAGTCATTTTGATTGACTATTGGTAGTTCGTTCTTAGGGTAAATGTCATCAACCTTTAGATAAAGCTGCTTGCCTAAAGAGCCACCAGGGTGATATTTGGCAAAGTCTTGCGCTGTAAAACCTCGGGCTTCTAAAAGGCATACAGCCAATGCATCTCCCATAGCCATGTGGACTGTTGTACTTGTGGTAGGCGCTAAGTTATTAGGGTCTGCTTCTTTATCGACAAGTGCTTTTAAAACGAAATCTACATGTTTTACAACATAGCAATCAATATTACTCACTAGTCCAATAGTTTTAACCTCAAGGCGCTTGAGCAATGGAAGAAGAACTTTAATTTCTTCAGTGTTACCACTTTTAGAAATGCAAAGGACAATATCCTCTTGCCTTATCATTCCTATATCTCCGTGGATTGCATCTGCCGCATGCATAAAAATGGAGGGTGTTCCTGTCGAGTTGAGCGTTGCAACGATTTTATTCGCGATGATAGCACTTTTACCCATGCCCGTGATAATCAAACGGCCCTTCATGTTAAGGATTTCAATCACAGCTTGCTCAAAATCATCATCAATGTACTGAACTACATTCTTAATGGCTTCCGCTTCTTTGAGAAGTGTTTCTTTGGCTATTCTTTGGATATTTTTCTGTAACTTCAATTCAGGCGTTTTTTAAAGTCTAAGTAAAGATAAGCATTGGACTTTATCCTTTTAAGAATGCTTAAATTAATATGATAAGTGAAGAAGAAATCCGGGGAACTCTCAAAAAAGTCTTCGGGTACGACAATTTTAGAGGTAATCAAGAGAAAGTAATCCAAAACATACTTCAAGGCAAAAACACTTTTGTGATTATGCCGACAGGTGCGGGGAAGTCAATGTGCTATCAAATGCCTGCCATAGTTCAAGAAGGTACAGCGATTGTTATTTCTCCTCTCATAGCCCTGATGAAGAATCAGGTAGATCAACTTAATGCTTTTGGGATAAATGCTAGATTTTTAAATTCAACCCTTTCTAAGTCGGAAATTAATAGAATCCGAAAGTCTACCCTACTAGGAGAGGTAAAGTTACTGTACGTAGCACCTGAATCGTTGACAAAGGAAGAGAATGTTGAATTCTTGAAGAAGGCCAACGTATCCTTTGTGGCTATAGATGAAGCCCATTGTATTTCTGAATGGGGTCATGATTTTCGTCCTGAATACAGACGAATTAAGTCGATCATTAGCCAAATAGGCGATATCCCGATAATTGCATTGACGGCTACTGCCACACCAAAAGTTCAATTAGATATTCAGCGCAACCTCAATATGGAGGAAGCAGATCTTTTTAAGTCTTCATTTAATAGAGATAACCTGTATTACGAAGTAAGACCAAAGAAGAATGTTAAGAAGCAGCTAGTAAAATTTATACGGGAGAACATTGGTAAGTCAGGGATTATCTATTGCTTGAGTAGAAAGAAGGTAGAAGAAATTGCTGGATTCTTGCAGGTCAATGGAATAAAGGCCGCACCATATCATGCTGGTTTTGAGCCATCCGTTCGGATGAAAAACCAAGATGACTTCTTGAATGAAGAGGTGGATGTAATCGTAGCTACAATTGCCTTCGGTATGGGTATAGATAAGCCAGATGTTCGTTTTGTGATTCATTATGATGTTCCAAAGTCATTAGAAGGCTATTATCAAGAAACTGGACGCGCAGGAAGAGATGGCTTAGAAGGCCAATGCATTATGTTCTATAAGTATGAGGACATTATGAAACTTGAGAAGTTCAATAAGGATAAACCAGTTACGGAAAGAGAGAACGCCAAGGTGCTGCTCGATGAGATGTCATCATATGCCGAGTCTGCTGTGTGCCGGAGAAAGCAATTGCTTCATTATTTTGGAGAAGAGTATGATGATGCGGCTTGTCGTGCTTCTGGCCTTTGCGATAACTGTCGTTATGAAAGAGAGAGCTATGATGGTAAAGATGAGATTGTCACTGTGATTAAAACCGTAGAACAAACAGGAGAAAGGTTTGGCACGACTCATTTGGTAAATGTAATCCGAGGTTCACAAAATCAGTACATTAAGAGTTACGGTCACGATCAACTGGAAGTTTATGGTGTAGGGAAGGGGCAAGACGAACATCTTTGGAAGTCACTTGTTCGCCAAACTTTGCTAAATGAATTCCTTCTAAAAGATATAGAGAACATTGGAGTACTAAAACTCTCACAGAGAGGGAAAGACTTTATCAAAAAGCCATTTAGCGTTGATATAATCAAGGACCTTGATTTTAGTGATGTCGATAAAAAGGAAGATGAGAACAATGAATCTCAGGGCTCATCTCAAATCCATATTGGAAACTCATACGACAAAACCCTTTTCGAACTTTTAAAAACAGAAAGAAGGCGTATTGCTCGGGATAGAGATTTGCCCCCATACGTAATCGTGCAAGATCCTTCGCTTCAAGAAATGGCGACCACCTATCCAACTACAGCTGAGGCCTTGGCGAATGTCAACGGCATTGGGATGGGTAAAGTGCAGAAGTTTGGTCAGAGCTTTTTAGAGTTGATCAAAAATTATGTCGAAGAGAATGACATTGGTATTGAGGACGTGGTTGTAATAAAAACTGCTGGCTCAAAATCAAGAAATAAAATATATATCATACAGCAAATCGACCGAAAGATTGATCTTGAAGAGGTTGCTGAGGGCCAAAGCTGGTCATTGAATCAACTTATCGATGAAATGGAAATCATATGTTTTGCTGGTACTAAGCTAAACATCGATTACTACCTAGAACATATTCTAGATGAGGACAAGCAAGAAGATATCATGGATTATTTCTTGAGTGCCGAGTCTGATGATGTTGACGATGCTTTGGACGAATTTGAAGATGATGATATCGCTGAAGAAGATATGCGATTGATGCGCATTAAATTCATTTCCGAATACGCAAATTAATTACCTTTATCCTTCAAAATTTAGATTTCATGAACATCCTGATTTTAGGAAGCGGAGGCAGAGAGCATGCTTTCAGTTGGAAGATTGCTCAAAGTCCACAGTGTGATAAATTATATATAGCGCCAGGAAATGCTGGTACTGCTGCCATTGGGCAAAATGTGAATATCGGGGTTAATGACTTCGATGCAATTGGCACATTTGTTAAAGAAAATAAAGTTGATCTCGTTGTGGTTGGCCCAGAAGACCCCTTGGTAAATGGGATAAGCGATTATTTCAAAGCCGATGGTGAATTAGCTAAGGTTGGACTAGTAGGGCCATCTAAAGCGGGTGCTGAATTAGAAGGTAGCAAAGACTTCTCTAAGAAGTTTATGGAACGGCACAACGTTCCAACCGCCAGATCGATGACTTTTACGCGAGAAACTCTTGAGGAGGGATTGAATTATGTTTCGAGTCATCCAATCCCAGTTGTCCTAAAGGCAGATGGTTTAGCAGCAGGAAAGGGTGTGATCATTGCAGAGACACATGAACATGCACGCGAGACCCTGAAAGAGATGCTTGTCGATGCCAAATTCGGAGCAGCTTCGAGCCGCGTGGTAATCGAGCAATTCTTGGATGGTATCGAGCTGTCGGTGTTCGTTTTAACCGATGGAGAGAGCTATAAGATTCTTCCTGAAGCGAAGGACTATAAACGGATAGGAGAGCAAGATAAAGGACTCAACACTGGAGGTATGGGCGCTGTCTCACCAGTTGCTTTTGCAAAGGGTGACTTTATGAGCAAAGTCGAGGAGCGTGTAGTTAAGCCTACCGTTGCAGGCCTGAAAGCGGACAAAATTGACTACAAAGGATTCATATTTATCGGGTTAATGAATGTTGGAGGCGATCCTTATGTGATCGAATATAACGTGCGTATGGGAGATCCAGAAACACAAGTTGTGTTGCCTCGAATCAAATCGGATCTGGTAGATTTATTGAAGGCTACCGCCTATGGAACCTTGGATGATACGGATTTCGAAGTTGACCAGGATGCTGCTACCACTGTGGTTATGGTAGCTGGCGGTTATCCTGAAGCCTACGAGAAAGGTGATTCAATAACGGGCATTAGCCAGGTTACCAATGCAACAGTTTTTCATGCAGGTACAAAACTTGGGGAAAACGGAGATATATTGACCAATGGAGGTCGCGTAATAGCGGTGACTGGTCGAGGGGATTCGGTAGCAAAAGCCCTCGAAAATTCTTATACTGGCATAGCAAAGATTTCTTGGAAAGACGAGTATCACAGAACTGATATTGGCCAAGACATTTTGCAGTTAATCAATTAATTATACTCAAAGCCCTAATTGGGCATTATATACCTATGAGCTGTAGCTGTGGCGTGAGTGTTGAGGGAAAAACAGCAGGGTGCAACAATAATGGAGGATGCTCCACCGGAGGTTGCAACAAACTCAATGTATTTGATTGGCTTTCCAACATGGACATCCCCGTCCAAGAGAAATTCGATATTGTAGAAGTGCGCTTTAAAAACGGGCGAAAGGACTTTTATCGTAATGCTTCAAATCTCGACTTGGTAACTGGTGAAGCTGTCGTTGTTGATGTGCAAGGTGGACATCACCTCGGTTATGTTTCTATGCAAGGCGAATTAGTTCGATTGCAAATGAAGAAAAAGAAGGTGCCTGACGATAATGAGATTCGGAAAGTTTATCGAAAGGCTACACTCAGTGACCTTGAAAAGTTTGAAGAAGTAAGGCAACGTGAAAACCCTGCGCTTTATAGAACCAGAAATATAATTATTGAGCAAAATTTGGGTATGAAACTCACAGACATAGAGTTTCAAGCAGATAATACCAAAGCAACTTTTTACTACTCAGCAGAAGAACGAGTGGACTTTCGTGAATTAATCAAGGTCCTTGCAGGTGAATTTAAAATTCGTGTCGACATGCGACAGATTAGTTTACGTCAAGAGGCCAGTAGGCTAGGAGGTATAGGTTCTTGCGGTAGAGAGTTATGCTGTTCTACTTGGCTGACCGATTTTAAAAGTGTTTCCACTTCAGCGGCACGATACCAGAACCTTAGCTTGAATCCAAGTAAGTTATCAGGTCAGTGTGGTCGTCTCAAATGTTGTCTCAACTATGAGTTAGAAACTTATATGGATGCCTTAGAGGATATTCCTGAGATAAAATCCCTAAAGACTAAGAATGGCGAAGCTCGACTTCAGAAGACAGATATCTTTAGAAAGTTAATGTGGTTCAGTTTTGACCGCGACAATAACTGGCACCCAATATCAACGGATCGTGTTAAGGAGATCATGGCCATGAATAAGGCAGGTGAAGTTCCTGAAAGCTTAACTTTAGATAAGATTGAGGTCATTATTGGAGATAATAGAATCAATAAGGACCTTGAACAAATGGACGAAAAGTTCAAGCGCAAGGATACTGGGTCTAAGAAAAGAAGGCCAAACAAGAATAGGAACCGCAATAAGAAACCGGGGCAGCCTGAAGCTAAGGGAGTTCATCAACCAAAGGCTGCAGCTTCAACTCAGCCTGAGACCAAGGAAAGTGTCTCTAATAAGCCCAATGGCAATAGAAACAAGAAAAGACGTTTTCCAAACAAAAAAACTAGCAATGAATAAGTCTCAGGTAACTTTGTTGGGGCTATTGATACTGCTTATTGTTGGCTGCGATACTGAAAGGGTCTATGAATCTGATTATAATTTTGAAGGGCAAAGCTGGCATATGGATACCATCCCAAGTTTTGAGTTTACGATCGATGAAGTCGCCAATAACGATGTGTTATTGAAGATTAGAAACAGCCTAGACTTTCCATTCAGAAACTGTTACATGACCTATTATCTGGAGGACACCGCTGGCAACGTTTTGTCATCTGACCTAGTCAATTTTAAGTTGTTTGATGAGACTACAGGTAAGCCTTTTGGTAAAGGGAATACTGTTTTTCAACATAGCGAGACCATCCTATCTGGTTATGACTTTCCAGCCTCTGGGACCTATCGACTTCGAATCGCTCAGTACATGCGGAAGACTACTCTAGGAGGTGCCTATTCGATTGGGGTACGCATAGAAGTATCAAATTAGGACAGCACCTTACTTTCCTCAGTAAATCGTTTGAGTTTATCTTTAATTTTATCTTGGTGCATCCAGTATTCACGAGAGAAAACCATTGCCGTGGGCCAGTTTTTAGCGCTTAGATGTGCTGGTCGATAAACGAATACTTCTTTGGAAGATAGACTGTCATAATAATAATCGTCATCGGTAAATAAGAGGCCAAGGTGCTTTCCATTTTCTTTGAGAGAAACATCGGCAAATGGGTCGTGATAGGCTAGATTTACGGATAATTCACTTTCCCATGCACGAAACTTGTTTTTCAGAAACCAATCAGTTCCAAAATTAGACTCTTTTGGAATATTAGGTTTAAACGCATTAGCTGAAACATCATGTGCGTATTGTAAATAAGCTTTAAGCAGTTTTGGTCCATCATTTTTCACTTGATCAACCTTCAACTCACAAGGTAGGATAGAAGTAATGACAATCACCTTCTCCTTTGCTCGGGTAATGGCAACATTTAGCCTGTTTTCACCACCCGTTTGGTTCAGGCTTCCGAATTGTGCCGATAACTTGCCTTTGCTATCAGGTGCATAGGCCGTTGAAAAGATGATAATATCCCTTTCGTCACCCTGGACGTTCTCGATATTTTTGACGAATAGGTCACGCGCTTTACTCAAGCCAACCGCTTCGAGTTTATCTAAGATTAATGCTTGTTGAGGGGCATTAAATGTCACAATTCCGAGTGTATGGGTAGACTCTTGCTCAGCAAAGGTTTTAACGATCGTTACAATACGATCGGCCTCAACATGATTTTGCTGTTTATCCCAAATGCCATCTACTTTTATGTATTCTATTGCTGGTTCAGCATCGTTAACCCGAAGGAAGTTCGGCAATACTTTTAGTTTACCCTTATAGAAATGCTGGTTTGAGAAGTCTATGAGCGATAGCGAATTACTTCGGTAATGACCTTTTAAATCGACTTGCATCAAATGATTATTAGCAAGCTCGAGAAGAGAATCTACCTCCAAAGCCATGTCCTCTTGTTCGTCCTCCCAACGTACCCTGTACAGATCATTTGGCCTGAGTTGTTGACTGTCGCCTGCAATTACCACTTGTTTGCCGCGATATATCGCGGGCAGGCCTTTTTCGGTAAAGCATTGGCTGGCTTCATCAAAAATAACGAGGTCAAAGAAGGGTTCCATTGGGAACAAGGCTGATACTGCTTCAGGAGAAGCGAGCCAGCAAGGTACAAGGTTAAATAGCTCATGTTCGAAGTTGGAAATGAGTCTTCTCAAGGGCCAAATCTTCTTCTTCTTTGTGACTTGATGTTTTAGGTCTCTGTAAGTGACTTGGTTGTTGAGGCGATTGAATTCTAGCCCTTCATAAGTTCTTTCTTTGGCCCGCTGAAGTAAAATTGAGGCACTGGCTTCAGATTTATCTAAGACGGCTTGCTGCAACTCCTCAATCCTACTCTGAAACTTCAATGTTGACACATCGGAAAGGATTGGGTGTTTATTCTCAATGTGATTGATCCAAGCCAGTCGAAGACTATTATCAAGCAGCGTGATGGCATCTTCCTTATCGGCTGCCCCGTGATCGATTAATTTGTCCGTTGCAGCACGTTGTGCTTCAGTGAACGAGGCTCTAATTTTATCTAATGCGACCAGTAGGTCAAAGTCTTGTCTGGCGCTGGTTTTCAATGCACTCGCATAGTTAGCATCCGACAACATGATGTCTATTTGCCTTGGAAAGATGTATTGATTCCAAAGGGATCGCCTATGAGGAAGTTCTTGAAGCACCTGACTAATTGCTTTCAGTTTATTTCCAAATATCTTGGCCGATGAGTTTTTTAAAGGGAAGAACTCTTTGAAATTGGCGAAGGAATCGAAGTGAACTTTGGCGCTAATAGCCAGCTCCATGCGATCAATCCATGCATTGATTACTACCTGATCTGATGACTTAGGCACTTCGTTAATCCAGCCAACTCCCTTTAATTTAGTAAGCTGATGTTGAAGGTTTAGTCGATTGTCAATACGTGCTGTAAGTACTTTGAGTGCTGTTTTATCGTCTCGAAGATTATTGGCCACTAAAATTCGAGCAAGCCTTAGCTTTTCTTTTGAAACCCTCCATTTTAATGACTTCCAAAGGGAGTTCTTTGCATCGCTTCGCTGCTTTAGAATGACTTGTACTTCACCAATCTCATGGGCAGGAATACTCTGTTCTACTCCATGATCTACAAAACAGGAATTGATGAGTTTTCTTGTGTTTTGGAGCCAAAGTAATCCGGCACTTTCGCTTCCAAAAACGACCATGGGTTTAAAAAGCTTGAAAGTTTCCTCCTCTTTCAAGAAGGTTTGCATTTCCGTGAGGCGTTCTAAATTTTCACTGATGGTGCGGCAGTCATCATAGTCAACTGTTTCTCCAACGATGGTGGAAACTTCTTTCGTCAAGCGAGTCGCTCCATGAGGTATCTCATCAAGGTATTGCAGGATTTTCTGTAGATCTGAGGATCCAAATCCAGCAAAACTGACGCGACTAGACCAAGGATGCGCCTCAACATTAAGCGCTTCGGCATAATCAAAATATAGGCTTAACTCGCGTTTAAAATCATTGAGTTGATCAAAGTGAAAGTCGCTGAACTCTTGTACTAAAGAAACAGCGGCACCATCTTGATTTGAGGTGAGGTATAATTCTTTTACCGATAGGCCACACTCACTGGTGTCAAATAAGGCTTTTTTATATTCATCTAATGATGCTGTGATGTCTTCAATAGCGAGACTTGCTTGCTTAAAAGACCTGTCTAATTGTAAGGCATCTAGACTCGTGTTGCTTCTTTTGTAATCTTGAAGTTGCTCTATTTGACTGGCCAATTGGTCGTAAATAGCGCTTCTGTCTGATTTGAAATCATGTACAAGTGTTGCGAAGTCTTCGGCTTTGATGGATTTTAATCGATTATATACGACATCTAGTGCCGCGCGCTTCTGACTAACGACTAAGACTTTTTTTCCTCTGGCAATGAAATCGGAAATGAGGTTACAAATAAGTTGGGACTTCCCTGTTCCTGGGGGTCCTTGAACCACTATGGAGTTTCCTTTTTTGACTGCGTTCAGCGCATTTTCCTGATAGGCATCTAGGGCAAATGGGGTGAAGGTTTCGTATGCATTGACATTACTTAAAAAATGCCGAGTAGGATCGAAGTCCGCAGCGCTAATGTCTGGCTGGTTGAGGCTTTTTCTTTCAAAGAAGTGATCTAGGCTATCCTCCTTAACCTGATCTATCATAAAGTCATAGTCAGGCACCAGATAGGAGTCTGCTTGAGGAAAAATGCCAAGGACAGCCTGCATCTTAATACTTACTTCACCTTCTTCAAGCTTTCCCTCAAAACCTTCCTTACTTTTTGAAGTAAAGGGCTCTAGTTGACTTCCATAAAATTCTCTGCTAAAACGAATGTCAACGGCACTTTCTCTCAATTGCTCATAAAGCATATTTTTAAAGGCTGTGCTTTCTTTATCATAGCCATCGAAAGTGAATTCGACCAACTCATCGGCTAGTTCGATCTTATTATAATGGGCGAAAGCCAGAAGCAGACTTTTATTAAAACTGATATTAACGTCCTTCTTTGTACAAATAACCCAGTTCTTCCCATCTTGATCGAGCTCTACTGGGAAGAAGCAAAGAGGGGCCCTGAGTGTCGTTCCATCATTGAATTTACCCTCTACAAAAGGCCATCCCACATATAAATCACGTGCACCACTCTCTTGAAAGATAAACTGCTCTCTTCTTTGAAGTTTCTTAAGTCGGGTCGAAAGCTTATTCGATTTTTCATCACGGGCATCTGTGATAGGAATCAGATTGATTTTTGATTTACGAGCAATAACTTGATCTACTAAATCCCAAGAAGGCGACCCATTGACATGATCAAGTTCATGGAGGTCCAGAAACTGTTCACCATTCAGTCTAAGCAGTAGCAAAGAACGATTGTTGCCCGATAGGTTGGTCAACCTCCTTTGATACGTCTTCAGGATCTGCTGCATGTAGAAAATTAGTGATTAGTTATCAGTAAATGGTAAACAGTATTGTGATAATTGATCTTCTGGATGATAAACCCCTGCTTACTAGTTTCCGATCATTGGTTACTATTTCTGAAAAGGAGAATCTGGTTCTTTGGCGAAGACGTTAAAGACAATCTTGTCCATTCTACCAGGCATCCATTTGTTTAAGAAGACCGCGAGTTTGCCTTGAGTTGTAAAAACAATATCACGCTTTCGTTTTTTGATTGCTTTGATAATGCCACGTGCTACTTCTTCTGCTGTCATCATTTTCCCCTCGTCACGAGGAGAATCACCTTGTGAAGTACCGTCAGCAGTTAAGGCGGCATTCCGAATGTTGGTGCCTGTAAAACCTGGGCAAGCCACCAATACGTGAACGCCTCTGTGCATCACTTCGGTTCTCAATGATTCAAAGAAACCGTTCATTGCATACTTTGAGGCAGTATAGGCCGTGCGTGCAGGCGTTCCTCGATAGCCGTTGATAGATGAAATACCAACGATGCTTCCTTTGGATTTCAGGATATGTGGCAAGCAATACTTAGTAGCATAAAGTGTTCCGTTAAAGTTGATGTCCATCACCTTACGGAAAACATCTAAATCCATTTCTTCTAAGAGTGCGCGCATAGAAATGCCTGCATTATTAATGAGGATGTCAATTCCTCCGAAGGCTTTGACGGTTTCATTCACTAGGCACTCGTTATCACTTTCTTTGGCCACATCAAGTTTCAAGCAGAGATTTGGCGCCCCAAGCTGGTCTAGTGCATGGCCGACCTCCTTCAGTCTTTCTTCGTTTCTTCCCGTGATGACAACCTTCGAACCAAGCGTAGCAAATTCTAAGGCAAGGGCTTTTCCAATGCCAGAAGAGGCTCCTGTGATGATGACTACTTTATCCTTCATTGAAACAAATTAAGTTAGAATTTTATTGACTACCATATGTAAGGAGTTCAACTCAGAACTATCTATTATCTTTGCCATCCAAAATCAAGGTTAGACATGTCAGAAAAAAGAACAGAGTTATCAGAGTTGGGAGAATTTGGTCTGATTGATCGTCTTGCGGAGGGTTTAAAACCTAAGCACGCAAGTACAGTGATGGGTATCGGTGATGATGCCGCTGTGATAGACCACGGTGATGAATATGGTTTGATTTCTACCGATATGTTGGTAGAGGGAATTCACTTCGATCTTTCCTACGCACCATTACAGCACTTGGGCTATAAGGCCATTGCTGTTAACGTTTCTGACATCGCAGCAATGAACGGTATTCCTCAGCAAGTTGTGGTGTCTTTGGCTTTAAGCAATCGCTTTTCGGTTGAAGCAGTCGAAGCACTTTACTCGGGTATCAAAGCTGCGGCTGACGACTTTAATGTTGATGTAGTAGGTGGTGATACTACTGCGTCACAAAGTGGATTGGTCATTTCCGTTTCAGTTTTTGGAAAGACTCCTAAGGATTTGGTGACCTACCGAAAAGGTGCGAATAGCAATGATATTCTCTGTGCTACGGGAGATTTAGGTGGGGCCTTTATTGGTTTACAAGTATTAGAGCGAGAAAAGCAGACATTTATAGCTAACCCAGACATGCAGCCACAATTGGATAAATATCAGTATGTGGTGCAGCGCCAATTGAAACCAAGGGCTCGTATGGATGCTATTCATGAGTTAAGAGAAATTGGGGTGGTTCCTACATCGATGATTGATATTTCTGACGGTTTAGCATCAGAGACGCTTCATCTTTCTAAGCATTCAGGTGTAGGCTTTGTGATTTACGAAGACCAATTGCCAATCGATAATCAGACTTTTGAAACGGCAGTTGAATTTAATTTAGACCCGATGACTTCGGCATTGAATGGTGGAGAGGATTATGAACTGCTATTTACCATTAAGCAAAGTGATCATGCGAAGTTGGATAAGCATGCGGATATTCACTTTATTGGCCATGCGCAAGATTTGGCGAAGGGCAATTTAATGATAACTAAAAAGGGAAACCAAGTTCCCTTAACCGCACAGGGCTGGGATCACCTAAGTAAATAATAGTGTTAGAATAAGTGAAAAGAGCACAGCTATAATGGCAGTGAGATCGTAGGGCATAAAACTGAAGTTATTTGTTAATCGGCTGTGTCCAGGCTGATTCTAAATCACCAACTTGAAATGGATTTTCTTTTCTCTTGGTCGATGTGATTTTTGCTCGGACAAAAAGCATTTCATTCGTTAAATTGAAAGTGGCACCATTGCCTTCAACTGTTTCAAAGACTTCGGATTGATTACTTCCTTTTTTAACCCCAATGAATTCAATTGTATACTGAACACCAGGTAGCGTAGCTATTTCCAGTTCGATCTTACCGGAGTTTTGCTCTAATTTGTTAAGTGTCACTCCAGAAGAAGCGTAAAACTGTCCGGCCTCCATGGCATAAATCAAATCAGCAGGATCAAGACTTTTAGCCTGCACCATAACCCAGCCTCTTCCACTATTGCTGAATTGTCCTCCAAACTTATGATAATGATGGCTGTCGTCAGTTCCGAGGCCAAACATTAATGGTTGGCCTCTTTCTAGATAAGCAATGTTAATTTGATCCCACATTGCCTCAGTACTGATATGAGCGGAGTCACCATAATTTCGAACACCAGGGTGACCGTTAAAAACTTCGAAAAAGCGTTCTCCTGTTAATTCCTTCATGTCCTCAACAGATATGCCCCAGCCAAAATTTGGATGGTTGATATGTGGCATTATTGGAAGACCAGTTTTCTCTCGTTGTTCCAGAACTGCATTGATGTTGTTTTGTAATGTTTCGGCTACACTGCCACCATGTCTTGGTTCGATAAGCTCTTGAACATTGGTTGCGTTCATGTGAAGTGGTTTGCCCTCAAAGCTGTCTGTAATCTCTTCTGCTTTTAAGATTGAAAAAGCTCCTTCTTCTTGAAAAAGTGGCAGGTATTCCGCTTCTGTCTTCAGTCTTACACTAAGACCCGATGAATCCTCTTTATAGTCCACCCAATCATCACCGTATTTTTTTAAATAGTCATCAAAACCTTGACGATAGATTACGCTTCGAGGAATTTTCTTCCATTTTTCAACATTGGCAATGATGTTGTGCTCTGACAAAGCCACAAATTGATAGCCATTACTTTTATACCAATCCAGTACCATTTCAGGGAAGGCATCTCCATCACTCCAATACGTGTGTGTATGCAAATTGCCTTTAAACCATTTCAGTTCCTCTTTTGGGGAACATCCCGTAAAAAGGAAATAGAGAGAAACTAGAATCAGTGTTTTGGTATAGAAATTCATAAATGAAGAAGACTAATGCGTGGGTAAGTTGGAAAATTACTCTTAGTAATGAAACCCCTGTGGAGCTCAACTTGGATCAAATAACGCTGGCATCGAATAGTGTTAACCGCGCAATGTTAGCATCATTTAAGTAAGGAATAAGCTGATAAACAAGGGGAGACAAAGAAAGCCACCTATAATTGCGGCATTGAATTTACGTTCTGGATTCAAAATTGGACTAAGGCCTAGTAGTGCGATAAGCAATACGATAATTGTCATGCCAATGGTGAATGGACGCTGGATGATCACTTGAAAAGCCTTATTCGATCCAGCTTTCACGATGGCGAGCTTACCAAAAACTAGACTTCTCTGAAAATTGAAACTGTCGCCTTTGACGACAAGAGGACTCTGAGCCGGAAGCTGAAAACTAAAGTCCGAAGCCATGACCTGCTTTTTGCCTATGTCATTCACATCTCTGGTATAATTGAATAGTTCGTTTACCTCGAATACTTTGGCCGTAAGGGCTGGTCTTTTTAAGCTGAGATCAGCTATAAAAAGAATTCCGATGAGCAGGATCAGCACGTGGATGAATTGTACCGCTGATAGGTTGGCCTTATAATTCGTCTCTGGATAAACGTTTCTTGACCTGTACCTAAAAATTGATTCGAATTCATTGTTCTGGTCCCTTTGGCGCAGAATTTCAATGACTTCTTCGTGCGTGTAGGTTGGCAATTCTCTTCCCTTATCATATTGCATGCGCTCTTCGGGATTTGAGAGCACCATGTAAGCTTTGTTTAACGACTGAAATTCGCGTTCTGCGTCATCATCCTTATTCACGTCTGGATGAATCAGTTTCGCTTTTTCACGGTACGACTGTTTGATTTGCTGGGCATCAGCATTTTTTTCGATTCCCAGTATTTCATAATAATCTTTCGGCATATATTTAACAAGATAATCAGTGAATTTGCAAACGACTAGAATGGCTAAAGAAACGGTTCATTACTTTAACGGAAACTTCGTTCCAAAGCATCAAATTCAATTCTCTATTGACGATGTGAGTATTTTGAGAGGCTACGCTGTCTTCGAATTTTTCAAGATAATTGGAGTAACCCCTCTCTTTTTAGAAGATCATCTAGATAGGCTTGAGCATTCTGCAGACAAACTTAATCTTGAACTACCCATTCCAAAAGAGGAGATAAAGTCTGTGGTCCATCAGCTGATCGCTAAGAACCAGTTTGCCTATGGTAGTTGTAAAATTATAGTGACTGGAGGTGAATCTTCTGACGGCTTTAGTCCAGGCAAATCTCAAATTGTTATGCTGAGCAATGAATTTCAAGATCCGAATACTGAATTATATGAAAATGGGGTAAGCCTCATGATGCATGAATACCAAAGAGACTTCCCTGAGGTGAAATCGACCTATTATGCTCAAGCGCTATCGCTTCAGAAACAGTGGTTGGCGGAGGGTCATATTGATACGCTTTATCATAATGGAACGTATATATCTGAAGTTTCCCGAAGCAATGTCTTCTTTTTTGACGGGGATAAACTAAGAACGAATCAAGAAGGGGTATTAAGTGGGGTGACTAGAAAAAACGTGTTAAAGTGTGCTGAAGGATTGTTCGATGTAGAGATTGGTCCGATTAGGCTGGATGAATTGTTAAAAGCCGAGGAAGCCTTCATGACGAGTACTTCGAAAAGGATAATGCCTGTGGTGAAACTCGGTAATCAGTTAATTGGCAAGGGGCAAGTTGGGAAGAAGACTAAAAAGCTTATGCAGGCTTTCGATCTATATATTGAGGATTACGTTTCAGAAGGGTAAGGCGATTAATTCTGATCAAGTTCATAACCAATGACATCTAGCAGCATGTCCATGATCTGAATAGGAATTCTTTTTTCAAGATCTTTGTACCGATAATTGATCACATGCCCATCTTCAAGTTGAAAGGCAATGCGACCAGTCTGCATTTTGTTCTCAAATATTTGAATCTCAAGGACTGTATTGTCGAGGCCGTTGCTGTAAGTATTATTAATTCGCCACGTGATATTTTTACCAACCTCAACTAACTTGTTCAATAAGCTGCGGACTAGTGTTTTAGTATCGTTTGTGGCTGCCTCCATAATTACCTCTTCTAAAATAGTTTAATAGAAGAACGATCCAAAGGTCATTTGGTTATTCATCATCTGGAAACGGCACGAAAAGAAACTTGGTAAACGTCTCATCGACTACAAATAGGCAACAAAATTCATCTGGATTTTTATAAGCTTGCTTAAAAGCTTCTTCATCTTCAATCAACTTACGTTGAACGAATTCATCCATGTAAGTGATGTTGTAGTTCCAGTCTGTTTTCATTTCGGTACGACCTATCAGCAATTGACCGATTGGAATATCGGTTCTAGAAATGGGGAAAATAGGGAAGTCAGAGAAACCTCTTTTTCGTACTTCATAAGATGCCTCTTTCAAAGTATCACACACCACCACAAAATCTTTTGTGATGGAGCCTAAATATTTACCATTTAATTCCGGATCGTTTTCCATGACGCAAAATTAGCAAACGAAAGTTACCTATCCTTCACTCGGTACATGAACTTTAGTCGAGATCAAATACAATCTATGGTAGGCGTTTCAAATGAACCAAGTCAATACTCTAATACGTTGTTTTTCAGGATGTATCAATACCAAGTATACTATCAGCTCGTTGAGGCAGTATTCTGGTAAGCGTAAAAAAGAGGGTAGTTGTAATTATTCTTAATACCGCTCAGCAATATGGAATTCTGAAATATGTTTTTTTAGATTTCTCTTCATGAATAAGAACAGGCCCACCCGTAACCTTAAATACTTTTTTGCTGAGCTGATGATATTGATCATCGGTATCACTGCTTCTTTCGCTCTAAACGAATACTGGCAGCAGAGAATGGAAATGAAACAAGAAGTCCAATTACTGAATAGTTTTAAGAATAATCTAGTCAATGATAGTACTATGCTTTTTGCAGGTATTGACATAATGACGAATCAAATTGAATCAGCACAGCAGCTTATACTGATGAGTCCTGATGCAGCTTATACCGATAGCATTGCATTAGATGTGGTCACACTATTGAGCTATATCCCATTTAATTCTGAAGACATTACCTATCAGGAGATGAAGAGCCTCGGTACTACTTACATCATTCAGAATGATTCACTTTCTAAGGAAATTATTGGCTTGTACGAACGGGCGTATGAAACTATTTATGAGTGGTCTGATATAGATGCATCTCATGTAAAGGACAAGCTAATTACTTTTACCATCGATCGTTTTCCATTTGCGCCTAATTTGAATTTTGCTTACTTAAGGCCTGCCAAAAAACGAGAGTTCATGACTTTGATTAAGACCGATGAGTTTAAACATCTTGTGCAATGGGGATTACTTTACAAGACAAGTACTAAGGCAGTGTTCGAAGGTGGCTTGGTAAATATTAGGTCTATTATCAATCTAATTGATACCGAGTTAGGATCTAATTAAATAGCTTTTGATCTATGGAATATTTTCCGGGTCCGGTAACCAACAAAAATAAATAGGCCAGTAAATAGAAGAAGGCTTTTTCTTGTGATTTAAAAGGATCGTCAATATGCACAAAAGTTAGTGCTACTGACATGGTTATGATCAAAGGGACAAGGGCACACCTGGTAGCTAGTCCGAAAATGAGGAATATAGAACAGATAAATTCTGCAAATCCAGCCAGAACAAGAGCAAATTCTGAAAATACAGCCATGATCATAGAAGCTTTGGATAGCCGTGCGTAAGCATCATTATACTGACGCCAATTCTAAAGATTAGCAGTCCAAAGTTTATTGGGGTAGAATGGTTTCCGGTTGATAGTAATCTCTTCATCTCAGATGAATTTAACCTAAGATAAGAATTCCAAGAGATTATTTACAATATGCGTTCAGATTCGCTGTGGCGAGTTCATCGTCCATTTCATGGGCTTTCTTTAAATCTGCACAGGCTGAGGCCAAACTATGGAATGATGAATTAAGCTTTGCCATTCCTCTGCGGGTGTATGCTTCTACATAATCCGGTTTATTTTCAATCGCCAAATCGAAATTATCAATGGCTTCGTCATAGTTTTCGTAAAATAAATAAATAGCTGCCTTATTGAAATGAGCAACGGGAAGATTAGGATCTATTTTTAAAGCCTTATCAAAATCTCTGATGCCCACTACTCCATTGCCAGCCCTTGTCCATGCTGCTCCTCGGCTAATGAGTGCCTGTACATCATCAGGTCTTTCATTAAGATATTTTCCGAGGTCTTCTATTGCATTATTGTTGTACCCAAGTTTTACGTAAGCCCTTCCTCGAAGTGATCTTGCTTCCAAGTTTTCCGGTTCTACACCCAGAATGGTATTTGTATCGAATACTACACCTTCAAAATTCTCGAGTTCAAATGAACAACGCGCCCGGCCTAAGGTGGCCTTTCTTGAGTTAAATCGAATTCTAATTAGTACGTTATAATCATCATATGCTTTGTCGAATTCTTCTAGCTTTTCGTTCGCAAGGGCTCGGTTGTATAGTGCATATTTATCCTCTGGCTCTATCTTGATAACCCTATCATAGGCAGCAGCAGCAGCTTCATATTCACCGTTTTTCAAATGTTCATCGGCTTCTTGGCGAACGGCAGTCATGTCACAAGAGCAGATGAGTACACTTAATGAAAGTAAAGAGAGGAGTAATACTCGCATACACAAATAAACTAAATGATTAGTTTAAAATTGTAATATATCGACTAAAATTTAAGTTGATACTAAGATTAGTAACTCCCGTGATATTTACGGGTAAACCACTCAATAGAGAGTAAGGCCACTAGAAGGAGTAAAATCCATGGATTATGGATGATTGGGTTTAGCCTTTCATTAGACCTAGCAAGAGGTTTTGGGTTGAGGGCTTCTATAGCATCAACGGCCCGATCAGCGTCCTTTAAAGCGAAGAATTGCCCTCCAGAGTTGTTAGCTATATTTCTCAATAGCTGAAAGTCAGCGGTGAGGTCAATGTCTTCCAAGGCTAGTTTCTGCACAGCAAAGCTACCACTCGCAACCTCCCGGTTTCCGGCCAAGCTTGTCGATGCAGTATATCGATATACTCCAGGGTCCAAGCCATTGATTTCATAGTCCTCAGTAGGAGTATTGACGTAATTATATTCCACTGTTTCATTATCACTATTCGTCAATTGAAGATCAATATTGTAGTCATACACTTTTTCAAATAGTTCATTATAGACTTCCGTATTAAATTCAACGGGTTCGCTTTCAAAATAGCTTTCGTCAGTAGAACTTACTCTGAAGTTTCTTTTGTCATCCTTAGTGGCTAAGTATTGGATCAACTTACCAAAAAATTCATTGAATAGGTCTGGAGTTTCATGAAGGCCACTTTCTTGAAGCTTCCATTTCCATATGCCGCTACCTGAAAGAACAGCGGACTTTCGTTCATCGCCATTGTAGATACTAAGTAATGGGCGATTCGTCTGAACACTTCCAATTTTTTGATAGAGGAAGATATTGGCATTATTCTTTAAGGTGAACTGGCCATATGGAGCTCTAATAGGAGGGTAGTCAGATGCTCGGTTTAGAAGTGTCTCATCGATGGAGAACAGTTCGAAATTTGGGTTTAAGTTCGCTCCTACAAGATCTGATTGTCCATAACTCTGATAGCTGATCACTGGATTCGTTTGGTTCATGGTATTGAGAGAACCTGTGCCGGTGATAAACCAAGTATTTGTTTTGTCTATCCAGCTGTTTAGCCATGCAGGTAAGTCAGTAACGCCAGGGAGCTGGTGCATTATCACCAAGTCGAAAGGGCCATCAGGGATGTCTTCTGAGATGCCGTCAAGATAAATCTGAACTTCTGTTCCTTCTTTAGATTCAATCAGGCTTTTTAGTGCCTTGACATCCGGATGTGGAGATGCTGCTGCGATCAGTATTTTCTGCTTGCTATCAACCGTCTCGATAAATGCTCTTCGAGCATTATTGATGGTTGA
>DLQN01000054.1:13769-27227 GCA_002477595.1 Roseivirga sp. UBA7431 | reverse complement strand
TCTTTAATTTGAAAGGCCATCCCAACGCTGAGTCCGAACTCTTTCATTCGAATCACGGTCTCTTTATCACCTTCAGCCGAAGCGGCCCCTACAGCACAACAAGAAGCTATCAAAGAGGCTGTTTTTTGCCTAATGACTTCATAATATAAATCTTCTGTGATATCAAGACTTCTAGCCTTCGCCATTTGCAATAATTCCCCTTCGCTCATTTCGCGAACAGCCTCGGAGACAATCTTCAAAAGGTCATAGTCCTCGTGATCTACAGAAAGAAGTAATCCACGAGACAAAAGATAATCACCGACCAAAACGGCAATTTTATTTTTCCAGAGCGCATTGATGGAAAAGAACCCTCTCCTAAAGTTCGAGTCATCCACTACATCGTCATGGACCAAGCTAGCAGTATGAAGAAGTTCAATGAGGGAAGCACCACGATAAGTCCTTTCGGAAATTGTTCCACAAACACCCGCTGACAAGAACACAAACATCGGACGCATTTGCTTTCCCTTGCGTTTCACGATGTAGCTCATGATTTTATCAATCAGAAATACTTTGCTTTTCATTAATGACCTGAATTTTTGCTCAAATTCGATCATTTCAGAAGCTACGGGAGCTTGTATTTCCTTCAGTTGCAGTGCCATTCAGACTAGTTGTTACAATATTAACACGTAAAGCAGCAAGACCAAGGACATAAGTGTAAAATCGGCTCTTTCCGCCTCAATGTAGCGACTCACCTTACCTACTTACTAACCGAATTGTTTGAGCTATTCGATGGAAACCTTAGTAATAATTCTAAGGCCAAATAGGCATGCCTACCAATCCCACTCACCTCGGGGCTTGACCAGTTATAGGTAAGCTTAAAAGTTGCCTTATCAGAACTTGACGCAAAGCCTATCCTGAGATGCCTGACCCAAGGCTGGGATGTTTCGGTATGTACCGCATCATCATTCCAAATAGAACCATCAATAGTGATGTTATGAGCAACATACTGAAGTCCATACCCAAGAAACATGTAGTTATGGCGAGGTATATTATCACTTCCTGTTCCGATGAGTGCATTGGTAAAGGTTGAATTTCTTAGCCATTGTAATTTACCAAATCTAATATCTAGCCTTTGAATGGCATGAGTGAAGCCCGTCCCTAGTGAAAAGTCAGTACTTGACATAACATCAATTCTACCTGGAGACAACATGAACTGTTTATTAAAACCCGCTTTTAGATTGATGATGAATTCATTGGGTATTTGATATTGCCAGCCCCTTGGTGCTGGAAAACCTACTGCACTATGATACCACTCTTGGAAACCTTGGCCGCCAGAAGCTTTTCCTACCAATCCAATCCCCAACCCGAGATACCTCCTAGTCGTCCTTTTACTGTATTGGTTGAAGCTAATCTCACTTGATAACAAGCCAGCATAAGGACGATGGAATTCATCAACATTACTGACTAACAAGTCTTGAGGGGTATAAAACTTGTGTGAGAACTCAAAATCAAAGATTATTTTCGTTGAATCCTCTGGGTCTTGGTTCTTAGGCAACCAGCGATAATGTGCAATCACTCCATTAGAGTAATATCTATCACTTTCTCTTAATAGATAGACATCATTTTCATTTGAAAGTGAAAACTCACGGCTCATAGCGATATCTTGCGACCGTACTTGAATCGATAAGAATAGGAAAAGAAAAAGAAGAAAACTTCTCAAATACATATATTCACGGATTGGGGCAAAAATGTTAAAAAAATAACTCAATTGCGATTGTGAGTTCAGAAATGAGTCGAGAAACAAAATTAGAAGCCCTTCTAGCGAAGCGAAGAGATCAGGGTTCATTTAGATCTTTAGGCCATAAACAAGAAGACCTCATTGACTTTTCGTCCAATGATTATCTCGGTTTGGCTCGTTCAACTGATTTAAAGGCCTCTATTCATGATGAATATACTAAAGAAGAACTCCCTAACGGTTCGACAGGGTCTAGACTTCTTACAGGGAACAGTGAATTAACGATTAGCTGTGAAAACCATCTGGCTAAGCTTTTCGGGTTTGAATCAGCGACCCTTTTCGCCTCCGGATACATGGCCAACTTGGCCATTTTCTCAGCTTTACCTCAAAGAGGTGATACAATTATATACGATGAGTACTCTCATGCTTGCATAAAAGACGGTTGTAGGCTCAGCCTAGCCAAGCGACTACCTTTTAAGCATAATGATTTGGCCGACTTAGAACGAAAGCTAAAAGAGGCTGGAGGCGAGATTTTTATAGCATGCGAATCCATCTATTCAATGGATGGTGATAAAGCCCCACTGTCAGACATCATCAAATTAGCAGATCAGTATAGCGCGAAGGTGATCATTGATGAAGCGCACAGCACAGGTATCTTCGGCCAAAACGGAGCCGGCTTAGTATCCGAAATGAGTTTGCAGGACAAAGTCTTTGCAGTAATCTACACATTCGGCAAAGCTATGGGCATTCATGGGGCTTGTATTGCAGGTTCAAAACCGCTGAAAGAGTTTATTACTAACTTTAGTCGGCCTTTCATTTATACCACCGCACCTAGTCCTCACGAAGTAATTACAGTCCGAAGCGCATTTGACTATTTAAAAAATCACCCGAGTCTACCCCTTAATCTTCAAGAAAAAATTGAACATTTTAATCAATTACTACCTGAATTTTCTAGCCTATCTCCTATTAAATCAATAGTTATAGGCGGAAATGAAAAGACCAAAGAAGTAGCTCAAGACTTACAAAACCAAGGCTTTGACATTAGGCCTATTCTGAGCCCTACTGTAAAAGAAGGTTCGGAAAGGCTCAGGATTTGTCTCCATACCTTCAACACCAAAGAAGAAATTACTTTAATTTGCCACCTCTTGAAGAATACATTGGGTTAAACATTTTTTTAATCCATTATCTTTAGGACTCTATTGGATGGAATCAATCTCACCAGATTACGTAAAGAAAAAATATGAGCCAATCGTTCGCGGTGGAATCAATGAATGGCCTGTTGTAGCGCTCAGTCGAAACAGAGACGAATTTATTGAAGAAGTTGCGCGAGAAAGCATCAAGCGTATAAAACTGCAGGCTTCCTCAAGGGATGCTCTGATGGAAGAATTAGAAACCACCGTTTTCAGAGAAAAACTACGTGTGAAAAGAAACCCTTGGGCTGTTGATCCAGAGGATGATGGTGATTTTTTAAAGAGTGTTAAAGAAAGACTCTTACAAATCTCTCAGAGCAATAACAATGAAGAGAAAGATCAAAAATTAGACGAAATTCTTGAGGAAATAGTCATTCGTTACGCCAGCGAAATTGCTGGAAACTTCAAAAAATCGCGCTATCGCATGGCCCGCTCCATTGTGACCTTCGGCTTTGCGCGGCTATTGAATGCTTCTCGTGCGAGAGGATTTTGGTCTATTTTCAGTACGCAGTATACCCTTCAGGATAAAATTAATATTACTGGAGAAGTAGACCAGTTAAGAAAACTGGCTAAAAAAGGAACAATCGTTATGGTTCCTACTCACTTCAGCAATCTAGATTCCATTCTAATAGGCTGGGTAATCAATGCTCTTGGCTTACCCGCATTCATTTATGGTGCAGGATTGAATCTCTTCAACATTAAGGTAATCTCCTATTTCTTGAATAGCCTTGGTGCTTATAAAGTAGATAGAAGAAAAAAGAATTTGCTGTACCTAGAGACATTGAAGGCGTATTCCAGTCTTGCAATGCAAAGAGGTTGTCATAGCCTGTTTTTCCCAGGGGGAACGAGGTCTAGATCAGGCAAAATTGAAAGCAGACTAAAGTTGGGCCTTTTGAGCACAGCTATCGAGGCACAACGTGTAAATTATCAGAAGGGTAAACGTGATTCTTTAGAGAAAATCTTCGTAGTACCCGTCACCCTGAATTACAACTTCGTTCTTGAAGCACCAAGCTTAATTCGGCAGTACTTAAGACTACAAGGTCAAGAGCGGTATTACGTTGAAAATGACGAGTATTCAACATCTTATAAAATTTCGGCTTTCCTGGTGAAATTCTTCACGAAAGGATCTGACATTTCTGTTTCAATTGGGCAGGCCATGGACGTGCTTGGGAATTATGTAGATGAGCATGGGGAGAGTTACGATCAGAACGGCCGAGTGATAGACACCCAAGAATATTTCACTATAGACGGCAAGGTGATTTCACAAAATGAGCAACGCGAGGATGAATACACAAGGATGCTCAGTGAACGAATTGTTGAGGAATTTCATAAAATTAATAAGGTATTTGCAAGTCATTTAGTGGCTTTCACGGCCTTTGTAATTTTTAAAAAGAGATATCCAAAGCTAGATTTATATAACCTCCTCAGGCTTCCAGAAGAAGACCTCATCATTGACTATGATGAGTTTAGACAGTGTTTCCAAAGCGTACTCACCAAAGTACACAGCATGTATAATGAAGGGAAATTAAATGTATCACCCTATTTAACCGGTGACCCAGATCAAATTATTAAACACGGATTGAAGAACGTTGGCATGTATCACTCCAAGCGTCCGCTAGTCCGAAATAAAGAAGGAGACATCACCACGCAAGACTTGCACGTGCTCTTCTACTATCACAACAGACTAGACGGATATGAACTCGAAAATTATGTCCGATAACATGGTAGGCGTATTAGGAGCTGGTAGCTTTGGAACTGCCGTAGCTAATATATTAGCTAAGAATAGGCAAGTACTTCTATATGCCAGAAACCCTGCCACCGCAACCGAAATTCAAACGACTAGGATTTCTTCCGGTCAACATATATCAGACGCCATCAGGGTCACCCATAATCTGGAAGAAGTCGCCAAGAATTGTAATGTCATATTCCCTGTTGTGCCTTCAGCTAACTTTAGGGAACTGATTTTGCAATTGGCACCTCATCTCCGACCTTACCATATGATGATTCATGGCACAAAAGGATTGGATCTTCAAATCCCAGAAAACCGAGGCAGCAACTTCGTTCTTACGAAGGACCACGTCTCTACCATGAGTGAAATCATTAGAAAAGAGACTGTAGTAGTACGTGTTGGATGCATGGCTGGCCCAAACTTAGCATCTGAGCTATCAACAGGACACCCAGCTGCCACTGTGATTGCCTCTCCATTTACAGAAGTGATTCACGAAGGTAAAGCTTTACTCAGATCTGAGAACTTTCAAGTATATGGCAATGCCGATTTGCGGGGTGTTGAACTTTGCGGGGTTCTCAAAAACATTATTGCCATAGCCTCCGGTATTTTGTCAGGCCTTGGTTTGGGTGAAAACTCACGGGGCTTACTAGTAAGTAGGGGCTTGGTTGAGATGATTTACTTAGGCCAAGCACTTGGTGGTGAAATCTCATCATTCATCGGCTTAGCTGGTATTGGTGACCTTGTCGCCACAGCGACTAGTACTAATAGTAGAAACTATACTCTTGGTTACAAAATAGCCAAAGGCAAATCCTTAGAAGAAGCCCTCGCGGAAATGGATGAGGTTGCTGAAGGTATTAACACTATAAAAATCATCAAGCAGCTAGCTGATAGTCAGGGCCTCAAACCTTTGATTACAGAAACACTTCACAAAATTATCTTTGATGGAATGACACCTGAAAACGGTGTCAACTTCCTAATGCGCCAACAAAGCAACATTGATATAGATTTTCTATAATTTCTCCATAGCCTCGAGCCTCTGAAGTAAGGTAGGATGTGAATAATTCATCTTTACGTAGAATGGATGTGGTGCCAGGTTACTTAAGGATGAGACCGACAAGCGCTTTAATGCTGACATTAATGGCTTGGCATCATAAGAATTGACTGCAAAAGCATCTGCCTCATACTCGTTCTTCCTACTCAGCATATTCATGAAAAGTCCCGTAACCCTTGATATTGGGGCATAAAGCATCCCAAAAGCGATGAAGTTGATATGAATCGATAGTTCTTCTGCCCCTAAGGCCGTTGACAAGTCACTGTTAAAAATCAAAAGAGACATAACATAGAATGTGATACCCATTTGAAAAACACTCAGTATTAACCCCGTAACAATATGTTTCTTCTTAAAATGACCCACTTCATGTGCTAAAACAGCCACTAGTTCCTCCTGAGAGTGATCATTGATCAAAGTATCATAAAGAACAATCTTTTTCTTCTTACCCAGTCCTGAAAAGAACGCATTTGCTTTGGTAGACCTTTTTGAGCCATCGATTATAAAGATATTGTCTAAAGGAAAATCCACCCTCTTCGCATAAGCATTGATCTTATCCTTTAGCTCACCATCCTCAAGAGGCGACAGCTTATTGAAAATTGGAAGGATAAGGGAAGTATAAAATAGGTTCATAAATAAGGTGAACCCGGTAATAAGTATTAAGGCATACATCCAGAAATCTTGTCCTAACTCAATTACAATCCACATAAGGGCGTATCCTAAAAGCCCCCCTATTATGATAGCGAGTAAATACCCTTTGAGTTTATCTACTACGAAAGTCTTTATGGTCATCTTATTGAACCCAAAACGTTCCTCAATCACGAATGTGGAATAATAAGTAAAAGGTAAATTGATAATATCTGAAAACACAAAAAGCACTCCAAAGAAGGCTAAAGACCTTAAGATAGGATCTGCGACATATGGTGCCAAGAGTTTGTCTAAATAGCCAAAACCACCAAAGTATAAGATGACTAGTATCAGTATTGTACTAAACGCTGAGGTCCAAAAACTAAAGCGGGAGCACACCTTTTGATACGCTTGTGATTTGACATATTCATCTTCCTTATAAACACCTTTAAGCTTTTCAGGAATCTCGCCATTCGAGTGCTTCTGATTTATGAAATCAAGTGTCTGATCGAAAAAATAATCAAGCACCACAATACCAATAATCAGGTAAAGTAATTGGTCAGGCGACATAGTTAATTCTAGTTTTTGGGACAAGGAATTCTCCACCTACTACGAGGAGTAATTTGTGGTTTGCTGAAGTCTAAAATGTAAGCCAGAGAAAACTCATGAGCTCCTCCTGCATCAATCGAAAGGTCTGATAGGGTGTAATCATAGCTATAGCCAATATTGAAGTTATTGGTTGTCACACCCAACGTGAAAATCAATGCCTCATTATTTGGGAAATTTTCGAATTTCTTAAAAGGTAAACCTCGGTATTGCAACCCAAAATTGATTGGCTCTAAATGAATAAAAGCTCCAATATCAAGCTGAGAGAAAGGTCCCTGCTCCTTATATTGAAATACTGGTGTGATACTTCTTTCGGCATAAGTATAGGTCAAATCCTTTCGCAGAGGACCTCGACCAATTGATATCTTGTATCCCCCATGAAGTGTAAATCGTTGCGGAAGCGGGCTATCTCCGTCTATTAATGATTGGTTAGGCTCTGTAATATGTTGGACAGCCACTCCTAAAAATAAATTTCGAGAATAAAATACACCACCAACACTTAGGTCTCCAAAATTTACTCTTAGGTCTTGACCAAACACTGATGGATCAGTAATGGTCGGATCAATAGCACCCGAAATAGCGTCTATCTGATTTGCAAAAACAAGTCCTAGAAAATCCGCGCTTCGGTTATATAAACTGTATTGAATACCTGGCCTGAAGACTAAGTTCTCACTTAGCTGAAGTTGATACGCATAGCTAAATCCTATACTGGTAGACTTCAGCCCTTGGTTGCCTTGTCTATCGGTAGTTAATATTAAACCAATACCACTATTGTATTTTTCAACAAAGTGATCGGCATAGAAAGAGAAGGTTTCGAAAGACGCGTCCAAATTAGGCCACTGACTTCTATAATTTACCCCAAAACGAGTAAACTGAGATGCTCCTGTAAAAGCGGGGTTAATGTATAAAGGAGCTGCATAGAACTGCGAAAACTGAGGGTCTTGCGCCTTTAGCTCCATAGAAGCACAAAGTGCAAACAGGCCAGTCAGTAGTGTACAAATTCTCCTCATGTATTTATCTAAACAATTAAACCCTTAACGACCCTTGCATCATTATATTTCCTTCACAAAAATTGAACAATCTATTTATTCTGACAACGTTTCCTCAAAGAACTTTTCCGTTATCTTAGGGTCTCTAATAAGGCGTTGAATATAATAAAAACTCAGTTAAACGCGTAATAAGGGTATCGATTTACCTTGGTGTTTACCAGAAAGAAAGAATTATCGTGCACAGAAACCTAAAGGTTGTACTACTACTCATCGGTATCCTAATCTCTTTTGTATCTAGAGGTCAAGACTTTACCCGAAACAACTGGTACTTTACTGGAAATGACCAAGCGATAATCTTTGGTAAAGACTCAGCAGCTAGCGCAACTTTAAGTCGGGGTAAAATCTCACAAAATAATGTTGGTGAAAAAGTTACAGCCACTGATCCCACATCAGGAGACCTAATATTCTATTCTGATGGGATCAATGTATACGATGCCACCTATGCAGTGATGCAAAATGGTGATGGCATTCTAACGGATCCTAATGGCATTCAAGCCTTAAGCACAAGCCCTGTGCCTGGCGCAGGAAATGAAAACTTATACTACCTATTTCACAAAAACGCTGCTGGAGAGATCAGATATACGGTAATCGACCGAAGCGTTCAAGGGAATAGAGCGGATGGCCCTCCTGCAGGGGAAGTGATTAACATTGGAAAAAACATTGCATCAGGGATAACGACTAGAGGCAATGGAATGATCACTATTGGCTCTAGGGACATGATGCAATTCTGGTTAGTCTCTCAGAATTCAGTTACTGGAGCGATTGAAATACATCGCATTCCTGAGCCAAATGGTACATTCACAATGGTGGATAACCTGACATTAGCGACTCCTATTGAAGCCCTTCATTTTTCATATCATCAATTAAGCGGGCAAATTGCTATCGTCCCCTCGAACAACTCAAACATTCAGGTAATCAGATTTACTGAAACTGTGGAGTCAATCGACTTTGAAAGAAGGATACTCAACACCTTTATCCCTGGAGAGACATTCGGTGGATCAGCGGGCTGGTCACCAGCGGGGCAATACTTATACTTTAGTCGAAACTCTGCGACCAACGGAAATATCTATCGCTTTAATATGTTCGACATCAGGGATAATGCGCCTTTGGACACCGTATTAAATGCACCAGTTGAAGAAAGCTTGAGTCTCTTGCTAGCTCCTGACAGCACCATATACCATATCTATAGAGATACTCCTGGAGGCAGTCGTTTCTTAGCTAGAGTTAATGAGCCTGATAGTGCGATCAACCTTGTTGACTACGAAAGTGCGCTATTCACAGGAGTTGATGTGAGCTCCAATTTCTTTAGTCAGTTCAGTCCACAGGCTGACATCACACCAATAGTAAGTATAATTCTTCAGAATGGGGACTTGTGTATGAACAATCCTGTTCAATTCTCCCCAATTATAGAACCGTCTATGGCCATACCAACAGCATATTTTTGGGATTTCCAACCCTTTGGCCTGACTTCCAATCAACAATCCCCAATTATGAGTTTTGAAGAGGCGGGGTTATTGACAGCTACACTTTCAGTCATGGTAAATGGTGAAATTGTCCAATCAAATACTGTCATGCGGCAAATTCTAGAAAACGACCTCCAAGTCTCATTACCTGACACTACTATATGCGAAGGAGAAACTCTAGAGCTCGATGCTGAACCTGAACAAGGTGGACAAGGGCAGCAAGGCGGTGCCACAGGTGGCCCATTTGAGTACTTATGGAGTACTGGAGAAACGACATCTATCATAAGCGTAACAGAAGCCGGGGATTATTGGGTAGTCATAACCCCAACAACAGGTTGTCCTATTTATGCCGAAGCGCAAGTCGCTGTATATGCAGATGAGAGTACTACCGCAAACATCTGGTATTTCGGAGATGGCGCAGGAATAGACTTTAATGAAGAGGATGGACTGGACCCTCCTCCAAGGAGTATCACCACACGACACGGGATGAATGCGCCTGCAGGAACTTCGACCATATCAGATGCTAATGGTGATGTGCTTTTCTACTCCAATGGATCGAGAGTATGGAATAGAGAGAATAACGTAATGCCAAATGGTATTGAAATTGGTGGAGATAGTACTTCAACTCAGGCTGTCATCATAGTTCCTTTTGTTGACGATGAGACACTTTATTACCTTTTCACAACAAAAGAGGTCTATGGTGATAATACGTTCGAAGTAAAATACAGCATAGTGGACATGAAAGAAGACAATGGCCGAGGAGATGTTGTCATTAAAGATGTTGTCTTGTTCACAAGGAGTACTGAAAAGATTGTTGCCTTCGATGGTGGCGGTGGGTCTTGGCTTTTAGCACATGAGTATGGAAATAACACTTTCCGGACCTATCCGATTACAGGAGCAGGTATTGGAGCGCCAATACTCTCCTCGGCAGGAGCTGTTCATTCATTTAATGATCCTTTGAGTGGTCAGGCAGGTATGAAATTTTCTGCCGATGGCCAAAGAATTGCCGTGGCATTAATCGAAGGAACCGAAGACTATGTAGAGCTCTTCGATTTTGATCCAATTCTAGGTCAAATCGTGGACTTTGAATACCGTATTGACCTTAACGATGGAGGAGGAGGCAATGATCAAGTCTACGATGTACACTTCTCGCCAGGAGGTGTAAAGCTATTTGCCACAATGAACAACCGAAATACTGGTGCTCCAGGCGGAAGGGTCCTTGAATATCGAGTGGATAGTCTTTCAACACCGGCTACACGATTAGCGTCTAAAGTTGATATCTCTGATGGACTGAACTTAAGTCTCAACTTTGGTCAAATGCAAACTGGGCCTGATGGTCAGTTATACATGGCTGTCGAAACACCAGGAGATCCTTCTGGTTCGGCTTTCGTAAGCTCCATTTCTGCTATTGACGATACCCTCTTCGCTTCCCCGTTCAACCCTCAATCTGTATTATTAACGACAGGGAATTCAAGGCTGGGCTTACCGAACTTCGTTCAGAGCAGCGCGAACCCTATAATGGAGCCCTCCATGACCGCTCCAGATCTAGTGTGCGTAGAGGAACCAGTAGAATTGACTAGCTCAGGAACTTCAGATATAGATGAATTCTTATGGTCTATTACCAACCAAGTCGATAATAGTACCGTTTTTAGTGCCGCTGGAATGGACACAGCCTACACTTTCCCACAAGGGCAGTCTGGTCTGTTCAATATTTCAGTTAATATTTTCAATCGATGTGGGTTTGATACGACCATAGTGCAACAGATTCAGGTGCTCGATATCCCTGCACCACCTACAGTACCACAGGCCCTTTCCGTTTGCGAAGGAGATACTGCTCCACTTGATGCTATTCTAGGTCAACCTGATGATCCGAACCTAAGTTTCGAATGGACGAATAGTCAGGGTGCAGTTGTCAGCACGACAAGAAACTTTGTGGTCACTCAACCTGAAATCTATACGGTCACGATTACCAATATTGCGGGCTGTAGTAGCACTGCTCAGATATTTGCGGGACCGCCTTTTGAAATAGACTTACCTGACGATGCAATCATCTGTCAAGATGAAGAACTCACTCTAGACTCAAATGTCACAGCGAACAACTATGTCTGGTCGGTAATAAATCCTGATGGTAGCACAACTGGGCCTTTGGCTAATGATAGGCGAGCCACCGTAGACTCTAGTGTCCCAGGACTGTATACCTATGTGGTTTCGATAGAAGACCCCATTACCCCAGGTTGCTTTGTAAATGACTCAACGAGAGTAACAGTCAATCCATTGGCGCAAGCTACGTTGGGTGCAATTGTAAATGCTACTTGCGGAAGCAGTGATGGTAGTTTTGAATTCAATATTACCACTACAGGGAATTATTCTTATGTTGTCACTGGGAATGCCTCTGGTAATGTAGCGCAAGGCAATAACTTCTCAGGACCAGGTACTGAAACGATAACTAACCTCGCTGCAGACATCTATACAGTACTGATTACTGATAATAGCAGTGGCTGTGTCAATACATTAGATGGGGTGCAGGTACAAAATGATGCTGCTGGTTTCACCATCTCGAGTGTTGCCGTTACGAATGCGGACTGTGTAAATGCAACTGGTGATATTCGAGTAACCTTAAGTACCGATGTATTCCCTATAAGCTATACCCTAACGAATACTGCCGATGGAACCAGTATTACGGGTGCTTCGGCTTCTGCAATTGTCGCAACTACTTTTGAATTTTTGATTACTGGTGTGGCAGGCGGAACTTATGATTTGGCCATACTCGCTGGCGGTTGTACGCAAAACCAAGCAGGAATTGTGGTCAATACGCCACTTCCTACAGACTTGACCACTGATCCTTTTGTTGAGATTTGTGGTCCCTCTGCTCCTTTAATAGCTTCTTCGACTACTGCAGGAGCTACCTTCTCTTGGGTGGGCCCGAACGGATTCACAGCCACAACCGCTAACGTCAATGCAACAGAAAGCGGTACTTACACCGTCACAGCAAGTGCAGCTGGCAGTTGCGATGTGACGCAAGACGTTTTGGTGGACTTAACGATCCAACCAATTGTTCAGATCAATGAAGTTGGAGATGTTTGTGAGGGACAAATTACTTTAGAAGCAGAAGTCACTAATCCTGAGGCAGGAACAACCTATGTCTACAATTGGGACAATGGAGCTAACTCAAGAACCATAACCGTTGATGCGAGTAGTACTTACTCGGTCACGGTGAGGCCTTCAGACAATCTTACTTGTACAGACGATGCGAGCATTGTAATTACCATACCCGAGGAGATTGAAGCTACGGTATCGTCATCTCCCGCTTGTGATGACGGCTCACCTATTACACTCACGGTTGATATATTGACTGGTACTCCTAACTCATTCACATGGACATTAAACGGAACTGCCCTAGCTGTCAACAGCCAAAGCATTACCGTGGCAGATGAAGGCAGTTATACTGTTCGTGTCTCGGATGGCATATGTTTTATCGAAAGAAGCATTGAAGTAAGAAGACAAAATGTACCCGTTGGCTTATTGCCAGACCGCGCACTTTATTGTCCTACACGTGCAACGCAAGAGATTCTTTTAGCCGGAAGAGGATTTGAAACCTATGAATGGACGCGTGATGGTGTCCCATTCCCAACTGCAGGTCAAACACTGACGATTCCTGGGATAGGTTTATTTGAAGTAACTATGACGACCGCTACTGGTTGTGTCAGGGTTGACCAGGTTAGAATTATTGAGAGTTGTGATCCTAAAATAGTTGCCCCTAATGCTTTTGCTCCTAATAGCAATCCACCGAACAATGTATTCTCAGTCGTGCCAAATGACTTTGTAGACAATTTTGAAATCTTTATCTACTCGAGATGGGGCGAACTCATTTTTCAAAGTACTACACTTGAATTCCAATGGAATGGTGTCTTCAATGGAGAAACGGTTCCATTAGGAACATACCCTTATATTATCCGTTTCACTTCTAGGTTTGAACCAGAACGTGGCACTTTTGAACAGTCTGGTGCGATAACAGTGGTGCGTTAGCGCATT
>DLQN01000054.1:0-13752 GCA_002477595.1 Roseivirga sp. UBA7431 | reverse complement strand
GCATTTTATATTACTTAATTATTAGTCTAGTCGAAATTAATCCTCAAGGGCCGCAACCCCTGGCAATACTTTACCTTCCATATATTCTAAGAGTGCACCTCCACCCGTTGAAACATAGGATACGTCTTTACCGAAACCTAATTGATTAACAGCAGCTGCAGAATCTCCACCACCAATCAGTGAGAATGCACCGTTCTTAGTGGCCTCCACAATCGCTTCAGCAACCGCTTTAGTCCCGCTAGCAAAGTTTTCCATCTCGAATACTCCCATCGGACCATTCCAAAGAATAGTCTTTGACTCTTTTACCACCCTAGAGAATACTTCTGCCGCTTGAGGTCCAATGTCTAAGCCCATCCAACCCTCTTCAATTGAATTGTTCATGCAGATGGCGGTATTCGCATCATTACTAAAGTTATCAGCAACAACAGAATCAATTGGAAGCTCTAGGTTCACTCCCAATTTTTTAGCCTTCTTGATCAAGGTTAAAGCTAAATCAAGTTTATCTTCCTCGACAAGTGAGTTCCCGATATTGCCTCCCATAGCTTTAAAAAATGTATAGGACATCCCACCACCGATAATGAGGTTATCAACTCTATCCAGTAGTTGTTCAATGATCAATATTTTATCAGAAATCTTAGCACCACCCATAATTGCCGTTAATGGTCTTTCACCTGATTCTAATACTCGCTGAGCATTCTCAATTTCTGCTTGCATTACATAACCGCATCCCTTTTGTTCAAAGAACTGGGCAATAACAGCAGTCGAGGCATGGGCTCTGTGGGCTGTACCGAACGCATCGTTGATATAAATATCCCCATGCTCGGCCAACGACTTAGCGAAATCAATATCACCTTTAGTTTCTTCTTTGTAGAACCTTAAGTTTTCAAGCAGCAAAACTTCACCCGCCTTTAAATTGGTAGACATTTTTTTACCCTCTGCCCCAATACAGTCTTCCGTAAATTTGACTTCGGTTCCAAAGGCCTCTGACAAGTGAGAGACTAAATGCCTCAATGAAAACTTACCCTCAGGGCCATCTTTAGGTCTACCTAAGTGAGACATTAAAACAACAGCACCTCCATCGGAGAGAATTTTCATAATGGTAGGAGTCGCTGCTTTAATTCTTGTAAAGTCAGTAATCTCAAATTTGTCATTCAATGGTACATTGAAATCAACTCTTATGAGTGCTCTTTTTCCCTTAAAATCAAAATCGTTAATGGTCTTCATTCGTCTATTATTTTGCTGTTGCTCGTTTTATTCTGTCATTAATGGCCCTTCCTAAGCCTTGATTCGGCACAAGTGCCGTAACTATGGTGTCAATATCTTCTCTTTGATCGAGGGCTCTTAAACCCGTAAACAATCGCCTAGCGGCTTCGTTCATGTCTCCACTTTTAGATAGAACAAACTGGTTCTCTAGATCAAGACCTTCGATATACTCATTAAATACTAGCGCTCCAATTCTTGAAGTATCCCCTATCAGTTCTAGGTGAAAATCCTCCACCAACAGGATCTGAGTGTTCGGGGCGTAGTGACTTTTCAACATACCTGGTGCATCCGGTTTAGAGCTAGAGTGGAGGTTAATTTCAACTCGGCCAATAACTGTTTCAATAGCCTCAATAGATAAGCCCCCTAGCCTTAATACTCTTGGAGTAGCTGACTCAAAGCTTACTATGGTTGACTCTATGCCTACGATACAAGGTCCGCCATCTAATATATAATCCAACTGATCACCAAGTTGCTGATTTACATGTTCAGCTGTTGTTGGACTTACATACCCGAAAGGGTTAGCACTTGGCGCAGCCAATGGAAAGTCTAGTAAACTCAATAGGTTTTGTGTCAATTCATGCGCAGGTACTCGAATGGCTACCGTATCTAATCCTGATGTCACTAAATCTGGTATAATTGACTTCCTCTTCAGTAAGATGGTTAATGGACCTGGCCAATGTTTAGTCGCTAACGCTTCTGCTTGGGATGGAATTTCTTCTACAAAAGCCCTCGCTTGTTCAATACTCGAAACGTGGACGATTAAGGGATCAAATGAAGGACGATTCTTGGCCTCAAATATTTTAGAGACAACTTCCCCATTCAAAGCATTTCCCGCAAGGCCGTAAACCGTCTCTGTCGGAATGGCTACAAGGCCTCCTGATTCGAGAACTTGCCTCGCACGGTTTATATCCCCTCCAATTTCAGCCATTACTGATTACAATTCTGCCCAATGGCCTCTGAAGCACCTTCGAAGTTTAATGATTGGGCACTGAGTAGATATTCACACCCTTCAGGTTTATTATCTTTGGCTAACTCAGCTAATCCAAGCCAATAATAAGCCTCCCCGTAGTCTGGTTGTATTTCTATGGCCTTTTTCAAATCATAAATGGCATCTTCAGGATTATTAATTCTCAGCTCTGCCTTTCCTTTGTTGAGGTAAAGCAACGCATTATTAGGTTCAAGCTGCAGCGCAAATTGAAAGTCAAAAAGTGCTCGGTCAAATTCTTGATACTTAAAAAGGAGTGCTCCTCGATTAGCGTAAGCATCCGCTATATCGGGTTGAATATTGATTACATAATCGTAATCTAGCATTGCTTCGTTATCCTGTCCAAGGAGGCGATAAGCATTCCCTCGGTTAAAGAAAGCGCGATAATTTGTGGTATCACTATTTATGGCAGTCCCAAAAATAGTGATCGCCTCATCTAGTTGACCAAGCCTAAGGAGCGCTACTCCTTTTGCATTTAAGGCTGGGTAGTTTAGAGGGTTCTTATCTAGTAGTTGATTAAAAGTCTTCACTGCTTCGGGGTAATTATTCGCACCCATAAAGTTTCTTCCTTCAGTGAGTAACTCTTCTTCCGAAGGAGCACAACCTAATAGGAAGCATGAAAAAATGATTAAGAATTGAAGTCCGGCTTTAGCTCGCATGTATTTGCTTTAAGCCTGTAAAGATAAAGCAAGCTTACTACACCTGAAAGGGTTATTGTCTCGTAAGGATTACCCTTTTCACCGTATTTTCTCTCAAGTGTGTTATGCGGATTAGATATACGCCATCAGGAACGGGATTTCCCCGCGTATTCGTGCCATCCCAGAAGAACTCATTTTCACCAATAAACCCAAGCCCACTCGAGATAGTCCGAATTTGATTACCTGATGAGTCGTAGATTCTCATGAGTACAAAATTAGATTCTGGAAGGTTTACTCTTATCGTCACCAAATCGCTGAATGGGTTTGGAAAAACATTGCTGATCTCAACATTGTCTGAACCGGTGATCACTTCTGCCGGCACCACATTACTAATTTGAGAAGTAAACATACCTCGCCCGTGGGTGGCAGCTACTACTTTACCGTCTACTCTCCTATAGTCGACCATGTTAACCACCGTGTTTCCAATACCTTCGGCTGATTCAAGACTCCAGTTAGTTGGCTGATCATTGATTAATGAGGTGCTATAGAGCCCAGTACTCGTAGCGGCCATATATAGCTTTGAGCCATCAATAATTGGTACAATGGTCACCCATCTTACAGAAGGTCCATTGCCTTCACCCGATGGATTCTCTTCTAAGCTTCCCGAAATATCAATGAAACTTTCGCCACCATCTGTGGATCGAAAAATACTCGGGATTCCATAATTCGAAAAGGATACTACGATTTCGTCTGCATTAGTAGGGTCAATAGCGATGGACCTGATGTAGCCATCAACAGGAAAGCGCGTTCCCGTAATATCTTCTACATCATATACTTCTGTACTAGCATCGGTGATCTTAAATAATCGACCTGTGGACGTACCATAATAGACGATGTTTTTCGGTGTGGTTGAGACCTGAACTGCAGTGATTGTTCCATCGGATATCTCAGTCTTGTTTAGTCGGGTCCAGTTGGTAGACGTAGTGCTCTGTGAGGCTGTAAGTATTTGTGATAAGTTTCTATTCCTCCAGAGAAAATCCCCTCCCGCTAAATACATGCGATTAGCATTCGTAGGGTCGAGCACGTATGGATTGATAAACTGATACGGCTGTGATGGATCCGTTCCTCCTCCTGTTGGATCTACTCTGGCAAAAGAGGTCAGTTGAAAGTTCTCGTTGAGAGAAAGTCGGAATATTCTAGAATTCTGGAAAGACATGTAATAGAATACTCCGATCGGTGTGGAGGCGACAAAGCCACCATCTCCACCAAGTACACGTGTTCCATTGTCAGGTGTATTAATGGCTGTATTGGTCGTGAGCAGGGTCCCATTATCCTGAGTCCCACCAAACACAAAGTCATCTGGTGGGTATTTGCTAAATGCGCCAGTATAGAATTGTGTAGTCACATAACCATTGTTCAATGAGCTATAACTTACGTTTTCGGCACGACTGTCCTCAGTAACAAACACGCCTCCATCATTAAAAGAGATCATTCTATCGGGTTGAGAGGGAGAAAATATTACCCCATGCTGATCTGGATGATGATTTGGATAGATTCTAGCACCATCTTCTTCGGGATCATATCCTCCGATCCAAGTGATTCTGCTATTTGTAGAAAAAGCATCTGTGGAGCGATAAATATTGGTTCCCCCGATAAAAACTACATCTGGATCTGTTGGATGAACGGACACAAATAAATCATAAGAGTTTTGAGAATCGAAAGCTTCAAGGTTATTCGAACCGTTCGGAATATTACTTGATAAATTAATTCGCTGCCCTGTTTGAAGGTTGTATCTATACAAAGCGTAATCACTCACTTGATCAATTATAAAATACAATATGTTAGGGTCAGACTTAGACGAGCCAATTTCAATTCTTCTAGAATTAGTGTCGATAAGATTGAGCAAGAGTGTCCACGTCACACCATCTACAGAAGAGTACACTCCGGCTTGTGGTGCCCCCACAGTGGTTTGGTTTGTGACACTACTCAGAGAGGCTATCAGCACATTATCGGCTGTGCGATGAATATCAGTATAGAAAATAGCAGGGATTGTATTCAGATCGCCATCTAAGGGGAAATTGAGCAGGTCATTACCTAAAACGGTAGTCCAATTCTCACCTCCATCAGTCGACCGTACGATCCCCCCATATACTGCTGCCAGTACTTCGTCATCAGTGCCATTAGGGTTCGTGGTGATATCCCATACGTATTGAAATGGAGAATTAAACAACCCTGGAGAATTAGTCTGGGTAGACGTTAAGGGCCTCCATGACACCCCGTTATCTAAAGATTTAAAAATTCCATCTCCCCTAAAAGGTGCCCCGGGGGCTCTTGAAGAATTACCTACCAACTCTCCTGTTCCGTAATACCAAATATCTTCCTGTCTAAGCTTTACGTTTTGGGTAATTGCAGTCACGCTTTGTATGTCTTCCGCAAGTGAAGTACTAAACCAGTTTTGTCCTTGATCAATTGTACGCCAAGTGCCACCTGAAACACCACCGGCTATCATTATATTTTCATCTCGAACATCCATGACCACAGCACGCGTTCTGCCCCCAAAGTTATTTGGACCTACTTGATTCCAGCTTAAAGATTGAAGTGAAGCGCTGCCTTTACTATTGCTTCTTTGAAAACGCTGCCCATTGAGTAATTGCTTTTGATAGCTCTTCGCGGCAAAGCCGAGCTCCTTCACTCTAATATTCGTTGGGATTTCACCAGTAGTTGGATTGATTAGTAACTGGCGCTCATACTCGCTTCGTGATTGTCTGTCTTCGCGCCCTTCAATCTCAGATTTTAAGTTTTCTATCGTGGGTACTTCGTCAAGCTGTTCTTGTTCAGGAACAAAACTCCAAGCAATTGCAAAAATAACATAGACGAGAATTCCAATAAGTAAGTAGTTCTGCCGCTTTAGGTTACTCATAAGTTTTATTATAACGCATGACTGGACGAAGGTTTCATCCTTTCAATCACATTTTTGCCCTTATTGTTTCAGTTTTCTTGATCATTCTTAGCATAGACTCATTACCATTACACAAGGCAGGAATATCATCGAAGGCCTTCCATGCTACAGCTATCGACTCATGGTTCTTCTGAACCTCTTCTTCAAGATCTGCAACAAATAAGAACCTAACGTCATAATGGTCATGCGCTGGTATGCCTTTCCTTTCGGGAATTGTATGAATATCAATATCAAAAATCCCTTCAGTGTAGAATCGTGTATTTGAAAGACCCGATTCTTCTTCAAGTTCCTTTCGAGCCACCTCCCTTAAGTCTTCTATACCATCAGCGTGCCCGCCCAATTGAAGCCATCTATTTAGCTTAGCATGGTGGGTTAGCAAGGCTAACTCAAAGTTCTTGTCAACTACCCAAGCTGAGGCTGTAAAATGAGCATGGAGCAAACTCCTCTCAAAACAGTTAGAGAAAGAAAGCAATGCTATCATCCGATCTCTAAAAGCCAATTCCTCTTTAAAATCACTCTTATAAGAGGTCAGTTCTGCTTTAAGCTGCTGCCGATTAGACCCCATCTGATATGACAACATTGGCCTTATTCACCTTGCCTTTGGATAATTCACTGATAATTTCACCACCATCTGAATTATCCATATCGCCCTTTCGAACAATCACATAATAGGATCTCGTCTCTAGGTTTTTAAACGTCACTCTACCCTTTCTGTCTGTAAGCTGATATCGCTGCACAGCGTTCGTCTCTTTTATATAATCAGCCTCATTTCGATAAATCGTTACCCTAGCGTCTTCGACTACATTTCCCAAATCATTTAGTACTGTGATTTTCAGTTTAGTAGAAAAAATCTGTGCCGAAGCTTCTTGCGTTTGCGCAAATGCTAGGAATGAAACAAGTGAGATTAAGATTAGTCTTTTCATGTCTGTATAGGTTTGAACAATTGTTCTATTAATTCTGAAAATGGTTTTGCTTCAGAATAGAGTCTATCCTGATATACGTTTGCCATAAGCTTTAAATAGCTCGGCTTCCTATCAATTTCTGTTTTCTCAATTAAAATATTTCCGAATTTCTGATTGGCCACGCCATTCAGGTCCTCAGCTATTGGTTTCAAATACCATTTTTCAATAGTCTCTTCATAAGTCTCTTTGTCTAAAATCCTCCTATCCCCTTGAGATAACTTATACCCTTGCTCGAGCCCTCTTTCTTTCAGAAAATCAAACACAAAAGTGAAGCTATCCGGACTAAACTGGTCATTAAAGCTGACAGCAAATCCATTTGAATATTGCGAGTCCAATAGATGAACGTCTACAGCAGAAACTATGCCTTGTTTCTTCATGAAATAGCCTCGCTCTACATCTGCTATTAAACTATTGGCATTTTCTGTCACTTTCCATGCTTCGTACTGCTGGATTTCCTGATCAGACCGCTTGAGCACTTCATGGACAAAAGCGGCTTTAGGGCTTTGCCTACCAAATAATTTACCCACCACATCATCAAAGAAACTCATGTTATAAATGTATGAATTAAATGTAGCTGTTAAACCTATTTATGGGTTCTTGAGATATTTAAATGGCCAAAATCGTTGTAATGAATCTCACCATGATCGATCAATTCAGCCAATAAATCTAAGAAGATTGACTTATCTCTCGGAACTAAGTTTTCAACCAGCTTGTCCTCAGTTAACTCGTGTGATTGAGTCAATGTTTCAAGGATCTGATCCTTGTAGCGTAAACGTTCCTTTTCATCATCGCCATGCTTTGCTTTTTCTACACAGTTATCACAAACACCACAACTATCGTAGTCCTCCTCACCGAAATAGGATAGCAAAATTTGTGTTCTGCAATTATCTCGTTGATGCACATAGGCAACGACTGCCTCCATTTTAGCCAGCTTCAACTTTCGTTTGGCCTCTAGCGCCTTCTGATCAATTGGCAATTGATTAATTGGCAGTTTTGGAAGGAGAAAAGTCAGTTGTGGCTGATCTTTTTGTTTTTGGTAATCAATGATGTCACGCTCGGCTAAAGAATTCAACGAGTTCCGAACTTGATCTGTTGATGCACCTAGTAATGCTGCAAGGTTCGTTTCTTGAATTTGGATGCTTTGATGATACAATTCTCCGCCATATAGGCGCAAGAGCCCTTTGATAATGGGATCGAATCCGGAGTTGGATACTTGAAACTCATACATCTTTCGCTGATCTAGAAGAAAAATCAACCTTGACGGACTGAAGAATGCTTCAGTCAGGTGAATCAACCCATACTCTTGCAGTGCCTTTACAGCATTAAAAACCTCTAATGGATGCCTATCAAAGCGTTTCGAAAATTCTTGAAAATCGAAATCAAAGCTCGTCTCGGGGTGGCTTCCGTTGGCAAGCTGAAAATAATTGCCTAGCATTTGATAGACGTCTTTAATCAGCGGCATAGCTGGTAATGACTGCTCTGTCTTCTTCCTTAAGTCATCAATGTCTTTTTGATTACTAATAATCAAAGCGAAGGCCTTGCGCTCATCTCTTCCCGCACGACCTGCTTCTTGATAATAAGACTCTAGGTTATCGGGCAAATCCATGTGCGCTACCAAACGCACATTGGCCTTATCAATACCCATTCCAAAAGCATTGGTTGATACCACTACTCTTGTTCTGTTATGAATCCAATCTTCTTGCCTTTGGCTTCGCTCTTCATGTGTAAGTCCAGCATGATAGAAATCTGCAGATATGCCATTACTTCGGAGCATTAAAGCTATTTCCTTAGCATGCCGCCTAGTAGATACATAAACTACGGAAGACCCTCCAACCCTATTTAACGCCTCCAAAAGCTTCCTTTCTTTGTGTTCTTCAAAACGAACGGAATAGGAAAGGTTAGCTCTAGCAAAACTCTTTGTAAAGACTTTGGGCTTTTTAAAAGCCAACTTTTCCTGAATATCCTTTCTCACCTTTGGAGTAGCCGTTGCGGTAAGGGCAATAACTGGCGTCTCAGGCAAGAGCGCTCTCAGTTTTTCAATTTCTAGATAGGCAGGCCGAAAGTCATAGCCCCATTGCGAAATACAGTGGGCTTCATCCACAGCTATTAATGAAACGCCACGTGTTTCATTTACCCTTTTAATTCTTGCTTGAAAAATCTCAGTTTTTAGCCGCTCTGGAGAGCAGTAGAGGAATTTGAGGTCAGAGTTCACAGCATTATCCAGTGCATGATCAATTTCTCGCTTTGATTGACCTGCGTGCAGCGCAATGGCCGAGATTCCTCGCTGTTTCAACTGATAGACTTGGTCTTTCATTAATGCGATAAGCGGAGACACCACTAAGCATAAGCCAGGCTGTGCCATCGCTGGAACTTGAAAACAAATGGACTTTCCTCCACCTGTTGGAAGTAGTGCCAATGTATCATGCCCATCAAGTACAGATTGAATGATATCTTCCTGCAAAGTTCTGAAGGCATCAAAGCCCCAGTATTGCTTTAGAATATCAATCGGTTGGTCCATAATTGAAACTATAAAATATTTTGTCTCTTAGTTAGTCAATCGAAGTGATCGATCTACTTTTGTTTGTTCAGAAATGCGGCAATTCCTTTTTGACAATCTTCCGAAGCCCTTGCCTTGGCATTTTGTACTGCGGCATGATTAAGCCCGTCCTCTAAACTCATTTCTTGTACCTGGGCGATCATCTGCTTAGTCGCTGCCATCGACTGACTCGAATTATTCTTAACAAGATTTTTTGCAAATTCATACACCTTCTCATCAAGGTCCTCAACTGACACTACATCATTGATCATCCCAAGACGCTTGGCTTTAGCAGCATCAATCAGATCACCTGATAGTAAAAGCTCCTTCGATTTTCCTTCCCCGATTTTTCTAAGTAAAAACACCATCACAATCGCAGGAATAAACCCAATTCTGACTTCCGTGTAACCAAATTTTGCATGAGAAGCAGCATAGGAAAAATCACAAAGTGCAGCTAAGCCACTGCCTCCAGCAATGGCATGCCCTTGAATTTTAGCGATTACAACTTTCGGGTGGGTATAAATTTGATAGAAAAGCTCTTTTAAATGATTTGAATCCGCTAAGTTTTCCTCATACGTATTTTTCTGAAGCTCTTGCAAATAGCCTAAGTCTGCTCCCGCGCAAAAGGCGTCACCAGCCGCAGCTAGCACAATCACTTTTGCTTCATCATCAGCCGCAGCGGAAGCAAAGGCTTCTTTTAATTCAGTCACCACTAAGGCATTTAAAGCGTTCCGCTTCTCAGGTCTGTTAAGGGTGATCGTTGCGATTCGATCGGTGATTTTATAGGTTACAAATTGCTTCTCTTCCATCGCTTGCTAAAATACCCATCCTGTCGAATGGAATGGTAGTTAATATTTAAAGAATCTGACTGACTTACCAATGATCGATCAATATACCAACTGTTAGTGGGATCGATGATTAGCTGGTTGAAACTTATCTTCCCTTCCAGTTGACTCAAATCATTTAATGCATTCTTACCCAAAATTAACCAATCCACATCAATGGAAGCTGAAGACTTCAGTCTACTGAGCACCTTTTGATCTAAATAAAGAATCTTAGCTCCTTTAAAAGTAATTAACGTGCCCAGAGGAGTGAAAGCCTCCACTACCTTAAGTTTATCATATATCGGTTGCTGTTTACTTCCTGAGCGCAATCTCTTCGGGTATAGATGAAACCTTTGGCCCTTACCATCTGCTCTATATGAGGAGTCTGCCAACAAGTAAGACTCAAATCCACTCCTAAAGTCAAGCACATTACTTCCGGAAACATCCATCACACTAAATTCATTTGTCTGAGCGAATTGAGAAAAGTGCCATACTTGAGAAACAGCTAATACTACACTGAAGACTAATGCATACTTAATGAAAACGAATCTCCTTTTGACCAAAAAAACGATCGCACAACACATTAGTCCGTAAATGATCCAGGTATCAAGAATAGATAAGTAAATACCATCCAAAGTGCTTCCGGGCAATTCACTAATCCAGAAGACAAGTCCATTTACAGCAACGATAAATTTGGTTACTAACCAACCTAATGTTCCAGCAACTACCGAAACCGCTGAAGTCGATAGCAAAAGTAAACCTGATGCTAAAATCACAAATGCCGCTGGAATGATAAAGAGGTTGGACAGCAAGAAGTAGGTTGGGAATTGGTGAAAGTACAGTACACTCAAAGGTGCAGTGGCCAATTGCGCGGCAATTGAAACACATGTAATCGCCCAAATTTTATCTATAAGCCAATGGTCAAATTGAAACAAAGCATACAGCTTTGGTTGAATATAAACGATGCCAAAGACAGCCAGATAACTCAGCTGAAAACCAACACTCATAATGAGGTAAGGGTTGTAGAGCAATAAAGCCAAAGCTGAGGCCGCTAGGGTGTTATAGATATTAGTATTGCGTGACAATGCCCGCCCGATAGCAATGAAACTAAACATGGTGACTGCCCTCAAAACAGATGGTGAAAGACCTGTTAATAGTGCGTAAGACCATAACATGAGCATACTCAAAATGGCGAGCCACCACCGATACTTCCTTTTGGATAGACCGATTCTTTTAAGGACTAAGAAGACTAGAGCGTAAATAATTCCGACATGCAGGCCCGAAACGGCTAAAACGTGCATTGCCCCTGTAGCTGAAAAAGCCTGAATGACATCATCTTGAAGATCGTCTTTTACACCAAGCACCAATGCGAGTGTAATACCTCTAGCCCGGTCATCTGTGATAAGAGCACTAATGATTTCTATACTCTCAGATCTCAAGTAATTGGCTTTCTTCACAAACCAATTCATAGGCTCATGGCCAATTACTGTAAACTGATCGCCAATAAATTGTTGATGATAAATGCGGTTATAGGTCAGATACCTGCGATAGTCAAATTCGCCAGGATTGGCTGGAGGGGAAGTCGTTTCAGGCTTTCCGGTCACATAAAGCAAGTCACCGTATTTTACACTTTTGCCATTCTCTAAATCAAGGTAAGCACTGATCACCCCATCCGAAAGCTCCCAGTTGCCATCAATCAGTACTTCATATACCTCTAACCGACAACCAATACTCTTCTCTTTGGCTTCAGGGCTCTCAACAACGAGTGCCTTGTATGCCTCAATGACACCCGATTGATTCAACAAATGGTCGAGTCGGGCCTCATCTTTATAGCCCTCCAACCGCTGAGTCCCAAGTCCAAAAAGGAGAAAAAAGGCAAGGAAGGCTAATACAACTTGGTATCTGAAAGAGCTTTTTGAACTGAGAAAGAAATATAATATGATACCAGCAAATAGAAACTCCCAAGGAATCAGTACGAAAGTCCCCAGATAATGAAAACCCACTATTCCTAGTGCAAAGCAGATGGTAAGTCTTAATAATGGGAAAGCTGAAAAATACATTAGTTTAATTTATCTAAGTATTAGATAAATTAAACTAATTAATAGATTAGAATCAACTCAAGGTTTTCTTCATAAGGAAATGCTCGATACCAGCCTCTACGAATTTATCACCTACTTTTTCAAACCCGTAGCGTGCATAAAGCGGCATGGCATCCAATTGAGCATGCATATAAAGCAAAGTACCTGCCTCGAAAGTCGCAGCAATTTGAACTATTGCAGTTTGAACTAGCCTCTTACCTACTCCTTTGCCTCTGTGTTCCTTCAAAACGGCAAATCTTTCAAGCTTTACACCCTTATCCGTAGTTCGGTAACGACTCGTCCCAACGGGTTCGCCAGTGATGTAAGCAATGAAGTGAATTGACTCTTCATCAAGGCCATCAAATTCCTCCTCAGGGGGACATTCTTGCTCATCGATGAAAACTATTTCTCTAATCTTGAAAGCTTCCTGCAATTCCTGATCAGTCTCTATTTTTTTTACTCGTATCACTTTTGGTTTGTTCTTTGTCGTATGCTGTTATAATATCTTTTACAAGTTTATGCCGAACCACATCCTTGGTTGTTAGTTCAACGGTAGCAATGCCATTTACGTTACTCAACAATCGTACAGCCTCTGAAAGGCCCGATTTCTGATGACGCGGTAAATCAATCTGTGAGCCATCACCTGTCACAACAACCTTGGAGTTAGGACCCATTCGCGTTAAGAACATCTTCATCTGCATAGAAGTAGTGTTCTGTGCTTCGTCAAGCAGTACGAATGCATTATTCAATGTTCTTCCTCGCATATAAGCTAAGGGAGCAATTTCTATAATATTGTTCTCTTGATAGTGCTTCAGCTTTTCGATTGGGATCATATCAACCAAGGCATCATAGATTGGTCTTAAATACGGATCAATCTTTTCTTGAAGATCACCTGGTAAAAAGCCCAAGTTCTCTCCAGCTTCAACCGCAGGGCGGGTAATAATAATTTTCTGAACTTCTTTGTTCTTCAATGCCCTGACGGCCAGCGCCACAGAAATAAATGTTTTTCCTGAGCCTGCCGGTCCAATGGCAAAAACAAGGTCATTGTCTTTCACCGCTTTTACCAAAGCGCGCTGATTGGCAGTTTTCGGCTTTATACCTGCCCCCCGAGTTCCGTAAACGAGCGTTTCATCTTTATCATCAGAAGCCATGTACTCCGACTCACGCTTAATGTATGCTTCTACATTTTCGCCTGTGATTTTCCCATACTTATGGTAGTGTTGAATAAGTGCATGAATCACATCGTTGATCTGAATAATCTCCGATGCGTTACCCTTTATAAGGATCTCATTCCCCCTAGAGACAATTTTACTCTTAGGAAATGCTGAGGCTATCTCTTTAATATTTCGATTTCCTATACCTAGGAAATCTACCATAGCCATGTTTTCAAGTGTGATGAGCTTTTCTACCAAGTGTAAGAAGCGATTTTAGTGATTGTCTAGGCTTAAAAATTCGATATTTTTGTTGGCGACTAAATTATAGAATAAACGCCAATAGTCATTCATGA
>DLQN01000090.1:20664-39368 GCA_002477595.1 Roseivirga sp. UBA7431 | reverse complement strand
GTCTTATGAATTTAGAAATGTTGGCCCTGACCGTGGCGGTAGAGTAACTGCCGTAATGGGTGTTGTAAGCCAACCATCTATTTTTTATATGGGAGCTACCGGTGGTGGCGTCTGGAAAACCGATGACTACGGTATTTCATGGAATAATATCTCTGATGGCTATTTTTCAACGCCTTCAATTGGTGCGATTGCAGTATATCAAAAGCAACCAGACATCCTTTATGTAGGAACAGGTTCCGATGGTATTCGTTCTAATGTGATTACAGGAAAAGGAGTTTATAAATCAGCTGACGCTGGTAAAGAGTGGGAATTTGTTGGTTTAAAGAATACTGGACAGATTGGTGCTGTTGAAATCCACCCTGACAATCCTGATGTTGTTTATGTAGCAGCAATTGGCCAAGCCTTTGGTCGAAACGAAGATCGAGGAATATACAAGACAACCGATGGCGGTGCCTCTTGGGATAAAATTTTATACCACTCTGACAGTATTGGTTTCTCTGATTTGGAGTTTGCACCAGATGATCCAAATACGATTTATGCAGGTGCCTGGAGAGGTGAAAGAAAGCCTTGGACCATCATTTCGGGTTCTAGTGAAGGTGGAGTCTATAAATCTACTGATGGAGGTACTAACTGGGTGAAACTTACTAACGGTTTACCTACCAATCTAATTGGTAAAATTGATTTTGCAGTATCTCCAGCGAATCCAGATGTTGTTTATGCAAATATTGAGGCTTCTGATGATCAAGGAGGACTTTATCGTTCAGACGATCGTGGAGCAAGTTGGGAATTCGTTTCTGACAATTCTAACCTAACAAACAGACCGTTTTATTACACAAACATTTATGCCAATCCAAAGAATGAAAATGTAGTCTACAATAGTGCATTAAGGTTTTTGAAGTCTTCCGATGGTGGTAAGTCATGGAGTACGGAGAGAACACCGCACGGTGATAACCATGACATCTGGATCAATCCAAACGATACATCAATCTGGGTACAGGCAAATGACGGTGGTGCCAATGTGACTTTGAATAACGGTAAATCATGGTCTACGCAATCCAATCAGCCAACGGCAGAACTTTATCAAGTAGATGTAGATGATCAAACACCGTATTGGCTATATGCAGGGCAACAAGATAATTCTACTATAGCGGTACCGAGTATGCAAACTGGCAGTGCAGCTCAAACAATATTTGGAGTAGGTGGGTGCGAAACAGGACCTGCGGTACCTAAACCGGGCAATCCAAATATTGTGTATTCTAACTGTAAAGGTAATTTTGGGACTTTTGATAAACGAACAGGTCAAGAAATGCAATACAATGTCGGGGCAATGAATATCTATGGACATAATCCTAAGGATTTGAAATTTAGATTTCAACGTGTTGCACCTATACATGTATCTCCGCATAACCCTAATGTTGTCTATCATACTTCTCAGTATGTACATAAGACAATGGATGACGGTAAGACTTGGCAAATCATTTCTCCTGATTTGACTGCGTTTGATGATGAGTTCCAAGTGGTGCCAGGGGCTCCAATTACAAGAGACGTTACGGGTGAAGAATATTTCAGTACGATTTACGCAATTCAGGAGTCAAAAATTAAAGAGGGTTTAATCTGGGTAGGTGCAAACGATGGACCAGTGCATGTCACCAAAGATGGTGGGGCTACTTGGGACCGAGTAACTCCAGATATGCCAATTGGCGGTAGAGTAGATGCAGTAGAACCTTCGGTTCACAACCCTGCAAAAGCATATGTGGCCATATTAAGATATCAATTGAATGATTATGCCCCATATATCTATAAGACAATGGATTATGGAAAGACTTGGGAGTTGATAACTACAGGGAATAATGGTTTACCTGCTGATTACCCTACACGCGTAGTTAGAGAAGATCCAAATAAAGAAGGCGTACTTTACGCTGGGACTGAGTTCGGCTTATTCATCTCATTGAATGATGGAGAAACTTGGAACGCTTTCAATAATAACCTTCCAGTTACACCGATCACAGACATCAAGATCCATCAGGATGACTTAGTGATGTCAACAATGGGTAGAGGATTCTGGATACTCGATAATATCTCAAGCATTCGAAGCTTAAACGAAGCTGTTCAGCAATCAGCTTACTTATTCGACACGAAAGACGCTATTCGATTTAGAATGAATAGCCGTCAAAGTCCACAGCCGGGTGCTAACCTAGAATATTATATCGCTGACGATAAGCAAGAGGTTAGGCTTGATATCCTATCAACTTCGGGCAAGGTAGTACGATCATTTGTTAGTGGAAAGTCGGAGCCTGCTGTCAATACAGACGTAGATATGTCAACAGGTTTTAGCAATGCTCCTGCATCAGGCGGACTATCTAATAAGGCAGGAATCAATCGCTTTAACTGGAATATGAGGCATCATGGCGGATGGAGTGCTAATCCTAACAGGTCTTATTTAGGTAATGGACCTATGGTTTCAACAGGAGCTTATAAAGCTAGGTTGACTGTAGGAAACCAAGTACTTGAGCAGGAATTCAATGTGAGGTTAGATCCAAGAGCTACTTTGGTGAACGATGCTGATGTTAAAATGCAAGAGGCGCTTGCTTTGGCGGTACGTGAATTCCAAAGTGAAGTGGATCAGCTAGTGAAAACCATTGATGACGAAAGAAAAGCACTTAACAATTCCTTGAACCAAGAGCAAGGAAGCAAAAAGGAGCAAAGGAAGAAAGAGGCGCTTGATGGGGTTTACTATCAATTAGTCACTTCACCAGGTACTTATATGCAGCCTATGCTTAGTTCTCAAACAGGTTATTTGAACAGCACGATCGGTAGAGCTGACCAACAGCCAGGTAAAGATGCTTATGATAGATTTGAGGAGCTAAAAACGAAATTCCAAGAGATCAAGAAGGAGTTTGAAGCACTTAAAGAAGACTAGTGTTAGAAGCAGTGTCTAAAAAATGGTATCAGCGAATTCCGCATCCAATTGTGATGCTGTTCGCTATTATTATACTCACTGCAATACTTAGCTATATTATTCCTGCAGGAAATTTTGAGAGAGAACTCGTTGATGGACGTCAGCGAGTCATTCCTGATTCCTACAAGGCCATTGAACAAACGCCACTTTCGTTTCTCGATACCTTTTTGGCAATACCAGGAGGATTTGCATCTGCCATATCCATCATTTTTGTGGTATTGTCGAGTGGTATAATGTTTGGCATTTTAGAGCGTTCTGGCATGATAGAGAATGCCGTAGGCACTTTCATGAAGTATTTAGGACTAGAGAGAAGGTATTTAGTCGTTATTCTCATGACCTTTATCTTCGGTATGCTCGGGGTCTTCGTGGGTTACGAGAATAACATAGCCCTAATACCGATTGCTGCCATTACCAGTCTTGCGATTGGTGGTGATTTAATGCTGGCAGCTGCCATCTCAGTGGGCGGAGTGACAGTTGGTTTCGGTTTATCACCATTCAATCCTTATACAGTTGGAACGGGCCATACGATTGCCGAAATGCCCATGTATTCTGGCTGGTTGATAAGGTCTATTCTGTGTCTCAGTGCATTGTCAATATTGGCTTATTTCAATATTAGATACTTTAAGCGTATTATAAAGAACCCTGAAAGAAGCCTTTCCTTGGGTATTGACACCAAAGGATTTGAGCTTTCCAAGCCACTAGAGTTGTATCGGATGTCCGCCAATAACTGGTTGATCATGGCAATTTTTGTTGGTGGAATGGGAGTGATGCTCTTTGGTGTATTTGAATATCATTGGTTCATCGATGAAATATCTGCCATCTTCCTTATGATATCAATCGCGGCTGGTATTGCAGGAGGGATGAGTGGCCGAACAATTAGTGAAACTGCGCTTAATTCAGTCTCTGTTGTAGCACCAGGTGCTTTTATGGTTGGTTTTGCAACATCGATTAAAGTAGCAATGGAGATGGGTAATATCTCCGATAGCATTGCTTATTATCTGTCGCAAGGTTTAGCTCAACTACCATTATATGCTGCTGCAGTAGCCATGTCAGCTGCGCAATCGGTGATCAACTTCTTTATTCCTTCTGGAAGTGGACAGGCTTTAGCTACACTTCCTATAATGATCCCACTGGGTGATTTATTAGGGCTTACAAGACAAACGACTATTTTAGCCTATCAAATTGGCGATGGTGTTACGAACTTATTTAACCCAACATTGGGTGGTCTTATCGCCATGTTGGCCATGTGTCGAATACCATTTGACAAGTGGTTGAGGTTTATCATACCCGTAGTAGGGGTTGTATTGGTCGTCTCATGGATCGTTTTATTGATAACTGTCTCTATCGACTGGGGTCCCGCGTAACGATTGTTGAATTAAGAATTTTGACTGATGAAAGAAGGATTAAACCCTTAATGACTCACTAATGATACACTTAACATAAATCACATTAACCTCTCACAATTTAACATTTGAAGTAATGAAGGCAGAAGAAATATTAGCTAAGCTCGTTTCATTTCCTGTTTTAGGAGGAGAGAGTAATCTTTCCATTATCCACTGGATCAAAGATTTTCTTGCCGAGCATGGTGTAGAGGGTGTATTGGTTCCAAATGAAGAGGGGACTAAAGCATCATTGCATTGCCGCATAGGTCCAGCAGTTGATGGAGGAGTGATTTTATCAGGTCACACGGATGTTGTACCTGTTGAAGGACAAGAATGGACGACAGAGCCATTCACCCTAACGGATAAGAATGATGGCTTACTCTATGCACGTGGTTCTTGTGACATGAAAGGCTTTGCGGCTTGTTGTTTAGAGGCTTTGCCAGACATGGTGAAAGCTGACTTGAAAAGACCAATTTACTTCGCCTTTTCATATGATGAAGAAATTGGTTGCCTTGCTGCACCAGACTTGGTGAAGGGCATCAATGAATATTATACCGAGAAGCCTCAATTCGCGATTATTGGTGAGCCTTCAATGATGATTCCTACTGTTGGACAAAAAGGCATCTGTATTTTCGAAACGAAAGTAACTGGATCAGAAGGACATAGCAGTCGTATTAAACAAGAAGTTAGCGCTATCCATGAGTCAATGCGACTCGTTCTATGGTTAGAGAATAAAATGAATAGCCTCATTGGTGCGGGTCGTACAGACGATCGGTTTACACCTAACCATACTTCCATTCATATTGGTAGAATAGAAGGAGGCATTGCTCCAAATGTAATTGCACAGGAATGTAATTTTACATGGGATGTTCGAACGATTCCTTCCGAGACGCCTCAAGAAATTTTCGAAGAGTTTGAAGCGTATTGCAGAGAACGAGAAACTGAATTGCGGTCAGTGTTTCCTGGGTTTAAGATAAGCACAGGCAATATTCACCCAGCCGTACCAGGCCTAGACACGCATGAGGACCAAGAAATTGTGAGATTGACTAAGAGATTGGCTGAGTACGAAGAACTTGATGCGGTGTCATATGCGGCAGAAGCAGGACAGTTTGCAGAAGGTGGCTTTGAGGCTATTATTTGTGGCCCTGGTGATATCGCACAAGCCCATAGAGCAAACGAGTTTGTTTCGAAGGAGCAATTAGCATGGTGTGTCAGGTTTATGAATAACCTCATAAAAGAACTTTCATAGTATATGGACCTGAAATCCTTAGTTGAGAAATCGAATATCGAAGTGCATCAAGTAGTGAAGTTTGATGACTATTTACCACTCGATCTAAGTAAAAATAACACGCTTCTTTCGGACATTGACTTGAATAGTGAGACAGATTTTACTGACTTCGTATTCAATCAAATCAATAAAGCGGGGAAGCAAGTAGGTATAGGTGGCTACGCTGAAGAAAGGTCCTTATATAGTAGGAGTGATCTATTTGAAGGTGAGGAAGCTAGGACAATTCACTTGGGTATAGACATTTGGGCGATAGCAGGAACACAGGTATTCGCTCCACTAGATGGTAAAGTACATTCCTTTGCGAATCGAAAGATTCATGGAGATTATGGCCCAGTAATTATCCTAGAACATGAATTTGATAATGTAAGTTTTCATACGCTCTTTGGTCATTTAAGTAGTTCATCCTTAGAGGGACTTCAAGTAGGAAAAGAGTTTGTAGCTGGTGAGGTCTTGGGCTCCATGGGAGAATACAATGAGAACTTTCACTGGCCACCTCATCTACATTTTCAAGTCATACAAGACATGCAAGGTGCTAAAGGAGATTACCCAGGTGTTGCCATAGCTTCTCAAGGGACATATTCTCTGAACAATTGTCCAGATCCGTCAATATTGATTTTTAAATAACTTGAATGTTTTTGAACTTTATAGCGCTAATAAATGTATGTACATATATAAACTTAAATCATCATGACATACAAAGAAAGAACAGCAGACATTTACAAGATGTTAGGACAAGGCCAATTGCTCGAAGCTTTTGACAAATATTACGCTCCAAACGTAGTAATCACTGAGCCTAGAGGGACTTGGGAAGGTAAAGAAGCATGTAGAGCCCATGAAGTAGAATTCTTAGACTACGTGAAGGAGTTTCACAACCTTGAAGTAAAAAGTATTACTTCGGATGAAGCTAACGGTATAGTAATGCATGAAACCATGATGGATGTTACTTTCCAAGATGGAAATAGAGCTCAAATGGAGCAGGTAGGCGTCCAGAAGTGGGAAGGTGATCAAATTGTTCACGAAAGATTTTATTACAACAACGCACAATAAGACATTCAGTACTTATAAAAAAGGAGCCTCGAGCTCCTTTTTTTATGGCCAAAACTCTACCTTCAACTAATGCCAAAAGTCAATGCAATTCTTTTAGCTGCGGGTTTGTCGTCTAGAATGAACGGCCCCAATAAACTGTTGCTTCCTTTTCATGGAGGAGCTGTTATTCAGTCAGTCTATAGGGGATTGAGTAAGTCTAAGATTAATCAGATTACAGTTGTTACCGGTAGAGATGCGGATCAAGTGATGTCAAGCCTAAGTTTAAGGCTGAACGACCAATTTGCACATAATGATAATTTTGAGTTGGGTATGACTTCTTCCATTCAATCAGGATTAAGCAGATCACAACCTTGTGATGCCATAATGATATGTCTTGGCGATATGCCTTGGTTAAATACGGCAGATTATGATTTTTTGATAGAGAGTTTTCTGTCAGAAGGCGGAACTCAGCGAATACTTGTGCCTTGGTATGATCAGAAAAGGGCTAACCCAGTGATCTTTGGTAAAAACTATTTTGACGATATGTCGAATCATAAAGACACTAATGGTTGCGCTCAGATCGTTCGCGACAACCAAGAAAATGTATTGAACCTGAATGTTGACAATGATCGTTTCATCAAGGATATCGATAGTTTAGGCGATATAGAATTATTCGATTAAATGCTTAGCAAGGAAGAACTCATCCGGTATAACCGTCAAATCATATTACCTGATTTTGGTATTGATGGACAACAGAAGCTGAAGGCAGCTTCCGTCTTAGTGATAGGCGCGGGAGGGCTAGGTGCACCAAACTTATTATACTTAGCGGCTGCCGGTGTTGGCCATATCGGTATCATGGATTTTGATGAAGTAAGTCTCTCAAATCTTCACCGACAAGTGTTGTTCAATGAACAATCAGTTGGAAAAAACAAGGCGCAGGTGGCTAAAGACAAGTTAACGGAATTGAATCCTAACGTTAGGCTTCAGATTTATGAAGAGCCGATTACTGCTCAGAATGCCATGGAGATCATTGGAGCATATGATTTAGTCGTAGATGGCTCAGATAATTTACCCACTCGGTACTTGGTGAATGATGCTTGCTACTTCTTAGAAAAGCCACTGGTCTATGGGGCAATCTTTCGTTTCGAAGGTCAAGTCTCTGTTTTCAATTACGCAGATGAGAATGGTCTAAGAGGACCTAATTACCGTGATTTGTTTCCTTCACCACCACCACCAGATATGGTACCGAGTTGCAGTGAGGGTGGAGTATTGGGCGTCTTGCCTGGTATTATTGGTGCTATGCAAGCCAACGAAGTCATTAAGATTATTACGGGGATTGGTACAACACTATCTGGCAAACTATTTTTGTACGATGCACAAGATGTCTCTACCCGAACCCTAAACATTCAAGCCAACCCTGATAACCCATTGTCAGGTGTCAACCCAACTCTCACCGAGCTGATTGATTACGAGGCTTTCTGCAGCAATCTTGTAGAGGCAATTCAAAATGAAATTACGGTTCAAGAACTACAAGAGCTTAAGAAAGCTGACTCTATTCATTTGCTTGATGTCAGGGAGGACTACGAATATGATATTGCCAATATTGGAGGCCAGCTGATTCCTTTGAATCAAGTGGTAGACAGAGTACTTGAAATCCCTAACGATCGGCCCGTGGTAGTAATGTGTAAGTCAGGAGGAAGAAGTCAAAACGCTATTGACCTTCTCAAAAAAGAAGGTTTTGACAACCTGATCAATTTGAAAGGTGGTATCTTGGCTTGGCAGAAAGAAATAGACCATAATATGGATACTTATTAAGCTGTCGTCATCCTGAACCAGTCTACCGATAGGCAGGCTTGTTTCAGGATCTACTTTAAAGAAGGTGCTGAACTGAATTCAACATGACGTACTTTTTAAGAAATAAAGCATGAAAATACGGATTGTAGCATTTGGTATCGCCAAAGACATTATCAAAGGAAAGGAACTGACCATGGATTTAGATAATGGTAATTCCATTAGTGCGGTTAGAGAACAACTCTCCAGTATCTATCCAGAGTTCTCTAAGCTCTCATCCTTAAGGTTTGCGGTAAACGCAGATTATGTCGAAGATAGTTATGAATTAAAATCCGGTGACGAGCTAGTGCTAATTCCACCTGTAAGTGGCGGCTGATATGCAGGATATATACATCACAGTTGATAAGCTTAATTCTAAAGCATGCACTGAGGCAGTGACCTATCCTGGTGCTGGAGGCATCGTTGTGTTCGTAGGTACCGTACGAGATCAAACAAAAGGGAAAGCGGTCAAACATTTGGAATTTGAAGCCTATGAGCCCATGGCTTTAAAAGAAATGCAAAAGATTGCTGATCATGCTACAGATAAGTGGAGTCTCCATAAAATGGTGATTCATCATCGCACTGGATTAGTTGAGATCCAAGAAGAGGCAGTTGTCATTGCTTGTTCATCAGCCCACAGAAAAGAGGCTTTTGAAGCTTGTCAATATGCGATAGATACCTTGAAAGAGACTGTCCCGATTTGGAAGAAAGAAGTATTTGAAGATGGAGAGGTGTGGGTTTCCGCTCACCCTTAATGTCATTGCGAGCCTGCCGGTCGGCAGACAGGCGTAGCGCGGCAATCTCATTATTAACAGGCAGATTGCTTCGTTCTCTGAATGAAGAATTGAGAATTAACAATTAATAATTGTTCCCGACGGGAACGCAAAGCATGTTTAACCCAGAAACCATAAAGCAACAGTTTCCAATATTCAAGCAAAAAACTCCGCTTGGACAAGATCTTGTTTACCTAGACAATGCAGCTACTTGTCAAAAACCACTAGCTGTAATCGATAGGATCACAGACTTCTATGCAAAGGAATATGGAACAGTAGGTAGATCCTCTTACTGGCCAGCGACTGAAACCACGAAAAATTATAATGAAGTTAGAGGCAAGGTTCAAAGACTTTTGAATGCTGCTCATGAAGATGAAATAGTATTCACTTCTGGAACTACAGACGCGATCAATAAAGTGGCCAACTCATTTTTGAGACCAAGATTGAATGCAGGAGATGTAGTAATCATTTCAGAGATGGAGCATCACGCTAACTTGATACCTTGGCAGCAAATCTGTACCGAGAAGGGCGCTTTGCTTAAGGTAATTCCCATCCTCGATTCAGGGGAATTAGACTATGAAGCCTTGGAGAGTCTGTTAACTAATAAAGTCAAGTTATTGGCAGTTACGGGGGTTTCAAACGCATTGGGTATCAAAAACGACTTATTGAGAATCATTAAGGCTGCTAAAGGTTTTGAGGTACCTGTGTTTATAGACGCTGCTCAGTCTGTAGCTCATTCCGAGATAGATGTTGTGGCTTTGCATTGTGATTTTTTGGTTTTTTCGGGGCACAAAATCTATGGACCTACAGGAGTGGGTGTTCTGTTTGGGAAGCGTGAACGATTAAGAGAAATGGCACCATTAAGCTATGGAGGTGGTATAGTCAAAGAGGTGACGATTGAGGCAGCCAGTTTTCAACAGTCACCTAACAAACATGAGGCTGGCACACCCAATATTGCCGGTGTGATTGGTCTAGGTGCGGCTGTAGATTTTATCAACGAGATTGGTTATGCCGAAATTAGTGCTCACACAAAAGCCATAACGGGTTATGCGCTGGAACAACTTAAAGCAATGGAAGGCATTCAAGTGATTGGCGATGTTGACGATAGAGCGCCAGTTATTTCCTTTGTTATGGAAGGCGTTCATGCGCATGATTTAAGTACTTTTTTGAATGAGAAGGGAATCTGTATCAGGGCAGGACATCATTGCGCCCAGCCATTGATGCACCGGTTAAATTTGATGGCTACTGCCCGAATTTCATTTGCTATTTACAATACCAAGGCTGATATCGATGCCTTGATTATAGCGCTTAAAGAAACCCAAGCCTTCCTGTCATGAACGATCGAATAAAGGCACTATATCAATCTCATATCCTTGTCAACGCGAAGGACACAAGTCATCAAGGCAAACTTGAGGATGCGACACATGTGCTAGAAGCCTATAATCCCATGTGTGGCGACCAATACACAGTCTCTCTCAAAATAGTAGATGATGTTATTGAAAAAGCGACTTTCGATGGTTTCGGCTGTGCTATTTCAAAGGCATCCACGGCTGTGTTGACGAAGCAGATAGAAGGGAAGACCTTAGTTGAGATTAAGCCGTTCATTGAGCTCTTTCATGAGCTGGTGAATGAGTTGTCCGATCAAAGTCCTGAATCCCTCACAAGTGATGAAGATTTATTAGCCTTTGCCGCTGCCAGAGAATTTCCTGAACGTAAAGTGTGCGCCACGCTGAGTTGGGAGGAGCTACTATTGTCATTACGAGGAAGTATGATGAAGTAATCCGTTGGTGTAACAGACAATGAAATCAAAATAAAGCAAAAAAAATATGGCTAAGATTACTTTCGAGGTCATGTCTTATGATCAGCGTCCTCTACGAGAGACACTGATCGCGGTTGATTCCCTGAAAGCATTACTAAGTTGGGCAGAGGTGAAGTGCATCTTATAAGTCATCAATACGCCTTTACTTCAAACTCAGATTTAGTTGTGACCCCGTCAGAGGTTAAAGCCAGTTCGTATCTACCTGGGCTGATAAACTCATCATATCGGATAAAGTAGGGCTGATTGCTTTCTGCTTTTTTTAGAATTAAATCCCATCTGTAAGTATTCAGACCTTGTTTTCCATCCTCCGAAAACGTCCAAATTGTTTCATCCTTATTATCCATTATACTGAAACTTACTTTACCAGCTTTAGGAAGAAAGTAGCTAATGGCTGTCTTTTTGAGGGATTCATAATCAGGGTCACGATGTGTGTCTCTAAAGCGTGGTAATCTAAACTCAGGAAGCGCGAAAAGCTGCACTGAGTTATTGGACACGGAAATCATCTTGTGAATGGGTTTCAGATTCATCTTATAAATACCTCTGCCGTGCGTTGCGATCACTAAGTCCATGCTATTGCGATCAATCTTGAGGTCTGCTACACTCACCGTAGGTAAGTTTTGTCCCATCAAAGACCAAGATTGCCCGCTGTCAACAGAGAGGTAAACGCCTCGTGCTGTTCCTACATACAGGATGTTCTCATTCTTCGGATCTTCGATTATTACATTGGCTACTTCGTTGGGTATGTCGTTGCCCAAGGCTTTCCAATTAGCGCCATAGTCTTCAGACACATAGATGTAACGTCCAAGGTCATCGTAATTCATTCCGGTAAGCGTCAAGTAAACACGAGAGGCCTTAAAGCGAGAAGGGTAAATGCTTCTGATGTAGTTATTAGGAAGGCCTTTTGAGTTTTCTTTCCATGTTTTACCATCGTCCTTAGTGTACCAAAATGAACCTTTATCGGACCCAAAATAGAGTAGGCCAGGCTGAATTTCTGATTCTATGATGGCGCCAGCTGCAGTAGATTTTTTGTCGGGGTCTGAGGAATTGGATAAATCAGGACTGATTACTTCCCATGAATCGCCTCTGTTCTGACTCTTAAAGACATAGTTTCCGCCATGGTACATCGTTCTATGGTCATGAGAAGAAATGAAATATGGAGCCACGAAATTAAATTGTAATGTTCCTTCATGATCTCTAGGTAGCCTTGGTCGAATGGAGACAGATTTACCTGTTCTCATGTCTCTTCTTCGTGCTGCACCATTCTGCATGCTGAAGTATACGGTGTTAGGGTCTTCCTGGTCAACGCAGGTCACACAGCCATCGCCACCACTCCACGCATCAACCCACAGGTATTGCCAGCCCTTGTTATAACGTTGGTCATATTCAAGAGCAGGTCCATAGGCTGTTGCGTTATCTTGAGCGCCAGCATAAATCTGATATGGCTCTTCCTTGCTCAAGGCAATTTGATAGAATTCTCCAGCAGGGATATTGTTATGATGTGTCCAGTGTTTTCCTTTATCATATGAAGTATAAAGTCCGCCATCGTTTGCCAAAGCCATATGGTTAGGATTAGATGGATTGATCCACATTTCACAATGGTCTAGGTGAAGAGGATCGGAGGCACTAGGGAAGAGGTGATAGACCTCACCACCTAAGTATTCGAAATTCTTTCCGCCATCTGTACTGTGTGCCACCCGAACGCCAAGCCCAAAAATCTCTTCGTCATTTTTAGGATTAACATAAATATCGGTAAAGTACCAGCCGATTGTTGAGAAGAACATCTGTTCATCCTTATGCGTCTTTACCCAGCTTTTTCCTCCATCTAAAGTTCTGAATATTTTAGCGGCTCCTTCGTCTTTACCACGGTTTCGATGGTCCATAAGGGCGTATACTTTATTTGGGTCAGAATGAGACACAGCCAAACCAATTCTACCCACATTTTCGTCTGAAGGCATGCCGTTATGTGCCTTTCCCCAGCTTTTTCCACCATCTGTGCTTTTATACACTCCACTACTTTTGCCACTTACTTCAGGGCTGTGTTGCCACATAGAGGCATAGACAACATCTGGATTTGATGGTGCGAATACAATATCATTGGCACCCGTTTGTTCATTAACATAGAGGACGTGATTCCATGATTTTCCACCGTCTTCAGTCCGATATACGCCTCTGTTTTTATTGTCTGTCCAGAAATGACCCAATACGGCTACAATTGCGATGTCTGGGTTTTGAGGGTGAATCACGATCTCTCCGATATGCCAAGAGTCGCTTAAACCTAAGTGCCTCCAAGTTTCACCTGCATCATCAGATCTATAAACACCAGTGCCCGGCATGGTGAAATTTCTGGGTTTCTTTAAGCTTTCACCAGTTCCGAGATAGAGAATATTCGAATTGGAAGGTGCTAGAGCAATATCACCAATGCCTTGTGCCGCTTGATTTTCAAAGATGGCTTTCCAAGTCAACCCATTATCGACTGTTTTCCACAGATTTCCAGACCCAAAGGAAACGTACATGGTGCCTGGATTCTTCTCGTCAACTTGAATGGCGTCTGCACGGGCGGAATTGATCGTTGGACCAATTTGTACCCATTCAACTCCAAAAGGAGTCTTTTCCTTCATTTGTTTATACTCCTCAAAAGAAGCCAATAATGGAGAGGGTGTTTCTTGGGCCTGAAGATTTATTGAGGTGAAAAATACTAAGAGAAAGGAGAGTGCGAGGCGAAAAGACTTTGACTTCATATGCTATAGGTTTGCGGAATATTAAATTAGTGAAATCCTGTGAAAGGGTAAGAATAATTGAAACGGTTCGTCATGCTGAACTCGTTACAGCATCTGAGTCAAGCAGACCCTGAAACAAGTTCAGGGTGACGTTAAGGAATAAGACTTATAGATCTAACTGAGCTTAAGCTTTGGCTTAGGACTTGCCAATGCCCCCCGCTGTCTTCTGATAGGTAGAGGTTACCGTTATTACTTCCAAAAGCCATGGTCTGACCCTTTCGAGCAAAACTTGCCCTCAAGACAAGATCGAATGCTGCTTCTTGCGGAAGACCATTAGATTGTGCCTGCCAAGATTGACCAGCATCTGTTGTTTTATAAACAGCTAGCTTATTTTGGATAGGGTATCGTAAGTCATCAGATTGTGCTGGAATGACCCACGCTGTATTAATGTCCTCATCATCAATCACCATTGAGAAGCCGTAGACGGCTTTGCCTTCCTTATCTGAAATGTCATTCCAAGTAAGGCCGCCATCTTCAGATCTGTAAATACCACAATGATTCTGTTGCCAAATAATGTTTGAGTTCATTGGGTGTCTCAGAATGATATGGGGATCGTGACCGACTTCAATTTCTGAATTGGGTAGAAAGAAGGATTTAAGTCCTTTGTTACTAGGGTTCCACGTATTTCCTAAGTCCTGTGTTTGAAAAACTCCCGCACAGCTAATTCCTACCATTAAAGCATTGCTGTCATTAGGGTCGGTGACTAAAGTGTGTAAGAATGGGCTATTGCTTCCTTTGCCTCCGCCTTGCCATTGTGATCTACTTTCGTGTGCTGTAAGCTCAGAGAGCTCTTTAAAGGACTTCCCTTGATCCTCAGATAGGAATAGTGCGGCAGGTTCGGTACCGATGTATAGTCTATTGATCGGGCCGATCGCTTGGCTTTCAATACGCCAAATCGACTTTAAGAAATAAGGGCTTTCGTCACCAAATCGGGGAGTGTTTACTTCGGAGAATGTTTCACCTTGGTTCTGTGACGTATATAGCTTTGGCCCCCAATGCTTGTGGTTGATGGCCACCCACCATTTGCCAGTCTGATCTTGATGAAAAGCACCAATAGGCATACCGATAAAGTGGATGTCGGATAACTTCCATGCGCCATTTACTTTTTGGTAAATGATTAGTCCTTTATCTGTTCCTGTGATGAGTTTCATAAAATCTCCCGGCCTTCGGCCACCCTCTTTACAAAGAGGGATTCTTTGTTTTTTGTGTCGTCATTGCGAGGAGTATGGCGACCGAAGCAATCTCCCAAATAGAGAGTGGATACTGCTTTGTCCTTCGTCCGTGCAGTGACGCCTAGCTTTGATAATCCGATTTACCGCCAGTCTTCTTGATAAGCTTTGTCTCTTTGATCACGATATTATGAGAGAAGGCTTTACACATATCATAGATGGTCAATGCGGCTATAGAAGCGCCAGTTAACGCTTCCATTTCTACCCCTGTTTTGCCACTACACTTAGCTAATGAAGTAATTGTTACTTCAAGTTGATCATTAACTTGAATCTGAATGTCAACTTTATTGAGGTTCAATTGGTGGCAAAGCGGAATTAATTCTGACGTTCTTTTAGCTCCTTGAATACCAGCAATAATGGCTGTTTGAAAGACAGGCCCTTTTAAGGTCTTAATCTCTCCATCCGAAATATGTGGTTTCATATCATCGGATAGTTGTACAATTGCCTGTGCAATGGCTGTACGTTCGGTAACTGTTTTATGGCCTACGTCCACCATTGAAGGCGTCTCTTGATCGATATGCGTGAATTTCTTAGTCATTAAAAGTCCTTTCGATACAAAATATACGGATAAACTTCTCCCTTCTTAAATTCAGTTTTGTTATCTGGTAGAATAACAAAACCATTGGCATGACTCATATTGGCAAAGTCACCAGAGCCATGCCCTCTGAATGGTGTGGCGACTAACTCACCAGATACATTAAACTCCGCTCTACATTCTAAGAAGTAGGTAAGCGGTGGTAGAAAGTCAATATCTTGATTGAGTTTTACATAAATCGTCTGTGGGTTTGTACCGAGAGAATGACTTAACCAATGCTTGATGTATACATTAGCGCAAGCAAAAGTAGATACCGGATTACCAGGTAATGCAAACACTGTTGTGCCATTCGGAGCGGTACCAAACCAGAAAGGTTTACCCGGTCTTTGCTTCACTTTATGGAAGTGTTTTACAACTCCGAGTTCTTCTAGTACTTCTGGGAGAAAATCAAACTTTCCTCTTGAAACTCCTCCAGTTAATATTAATAAATCAACTGTTTCGATAATTGATGATAACTCATTAACTATCAATTCCTTATTATCTACCAAATGATATTGCTTAGCATCGATATACCATTGCTGCAAAAGGCCTTGCACACCATAGTTACTCGATCTTCTTATTTGATGTTCAAGTGGTAATTCATCAATTCCAACTAGCTCATCTCCAGTGGTAATGATGGCTGCTTTCGGAGGAAGTAACACATCTAATGTTGGTCTACCTATGGAGGCTGCAATGATCATCTCTGGTGCACCAAGCACAGTACCTTTCGATAAGACTATATCTCCTTGCTTTTTATCCTCTCCTTTGAAATGGACATTCTGCTTATGCCTAACAGAATCAACATTGATGGTGGCGATATTATCTTCTATGGTAATGTCTTCATAGCGGATAATGGTATCAGTCTTCAATGGAAGCATAGCGCCTGTCATGATCTGAACGCAATTAGAAGCATCTTCTAGGCTAGACTGAGGCATTCCTGCACCAATGGTCTTTTCTATCGCAAAATCTCGTTGTCCCTTCGCATAAGCTGCATGATTGATGGCAATGCCATCCATTGTAACACGATCGAAAGGAGGGAAGTCACGATCGGCAAGAATGTCTTCATTCAATACATGTCCATTGATCTCCTCAAGCTTTAGTTGTCCTGATTTTGCCTTGAAAGGATGCTTTGAGATGATGTCTAATGCTTCTTGGTATGAAATCATGTTAAGAATGTTGAATTGTTAATTTTGAAGGTTGAATGTGCATTGAAAATTTCCCATTAAAAATTCAAAATTCATTACCCTCCAATTGTTGCCATGGATTCAAAGGAACTGGATTCAGATGACTTCTGCTTTTCAGCTTCAAAACCATCTTTTGCACGCTGACCAAAAAGCAATTTGAATTTGTCCTCTATTTCTTGATCCGTTGCCCCATCACGCATAAAGTCTCTAAAACTGAAGCTTCCGTTTTGATAGAGACAGGTCTTTAGTTCACCTTTTGGTGTCAATCGGATACGGTCACAGCTTCCGCATATCGTGCGGGTATAGCTTGGAATGATCCCTATACTTCCTTTGGCTCCAGGAATTTGATAGTTATAGGAAGTGGAGCTTTTCTCATCTTCGATTTTGATCAGGTCAGGATAAGCAGTTTGAATATGATCCAGGATTTTATTGTGATTCCATTCGATTGGGGTGTATCCTTTTGAGCCACCATTAAAAGGCATCTCTTCGATAAAACGCACACTGACTTTATCTAGTTTTGTCAGTTCACAGATGGGGATAATATCATCCAAATTATGATCCTGCATTACTACCGCATTGATTTTGGTGTTGATGTCAGCATCGAGTAATGCGCGATAATAGGTCATCACTTGATCGAACTCATCTCTTCTGGTAATCTTATGAAAGCGATCACGATCGAGGCAATCGAGGCTTAGGTTCACTGCGTAAATTCCCATGGCTTTCATTTCGGCTATCTGCGTTAAAGGACCAGTTCCGTTTGTCGTGATGCTTAGCTTATCAATGCCCTCAATACCCGAAACGGTCTTCATAAAAGGGATAAGATCCTTTCGTACGAAGGGTTCGCCACCCGTAATTCTAACTTTAGAAATTCCCAGTTTGGCTAGAATAACGATCAGTCGTTCCATTTCCTCAAAGCTGAGAATTTGTGACTTCTTACTGAAATTCAATCCTTCCTCTGGCATGCAATAGAAGCAGCGCAGATTACATCGGTCTGTGACCGCGAGCCTGAGGTAATTGAGTTGTCTGCCGTGGTTATCGAAAAGCAAATTGAATGTATATTCGTTATCAATTCAAATATACTGGCAAAGCAGAGATAATGTTAGACATTCTTCCACGAATAAAGGAACTGATCAATGAGAATAGGGAATTCGCGATGGCAAAAGTTATTAAAACCTGGAGAAGCTCTCCAAGACAGCCGGGTGCATGCCTTATTGTGACCAAGGAAGGTGATATGATTGGCTCAGTGAGTGGCGGATGTGTCGAGAATGCTGTGGTAGCGAAAGCATTGAAGGTTCTTAAAACTGGTAAGGCCGAGTTAACCAAATTTGGAATCGCCAATGAAGATGCTTGGGAAATTGGGCTTAGTTGTGGGGGAGAAGTATGGGTGCATATTTCACCATTCTATCCAGTTGATCTATGGGCAAAGCTTGACGAAAGTATCTCAGCGAATCAAGGAATAGCCATCATCACGAATTTAAATGACGGGAGCCATGTGAGTTATAATCCCAAAGATAAAATATCAGGTGATTTGATGAAGTTAGCCTCTGAAACGTACGATAAACGTAGCAATACGCTCATTAACCATGAAGGCACGGATTACTTTATACATAGCTTTCCACCTAAGAACAAAATGCTTTTGATTGGTTCTGCGCACATTACAGCTGAGCTAATTGATTTGGCACATACTTATGACTTTGAGGCAATAGTGATCGATCCACGCGACACTTTTGCCCGAAAGACCGACTATAAGACTGCTCCGGATCATTTACATGTCAATTGGCCACAAGAGGTTTTAGGAGATTATGCTTTGGATAATGAGACTTATGCAGTCATTCTATCGCACGATCCCAAGATTGATGATGA
>DLQN01000090.1:12342-20585 GCA_002477595.1 Roseivirga sp. UBA7431 | reverse complement strand
TATGGTTATACAGAAGATCAAATCAGTCGTATTCATGCACCGATTGGACTTCATATTGGAGCAATGTCTGCTAAAGAGATTGCTTTAAGTGTGATTTCAGAGGTTGTTAAGGTCAAGAATGTTTTAGACTAGAAAATCTAGTCGAAGCTTTTGGTCTACTTGTCGTACTCACCATTAAGCCATAGCCAGAATTTTTTCAGTGGGTTAGTAGATTTTGGAGCAGCCTTTTTCAAAGGTCTCTTTTTACTAACGGTACTAGTAGTGGGTGCAATGTGGGCTACCACTGCCTGAGCTGGTTTCTTTTTCTTCTTTGGAGGAGTCTTGACAATCTTGGCTTTTACGTTCTCTTCGTAATGCTTCTTCTTGAGCTCTCTTAGTTTCTTCTCTTCTTCAAACTTCTTTTTCTTTTCTAGTCTTTCAGCTTTTTTACGCGCCTCAATTAAGGATGGTCCATTACTCCCCGATCTTCTACGAACGTCATCTCTTCGATTAGACTTTCTTTCACGTGTCTTACGTGCTTCTTTAACAAGATCGTCTTCAGTTTTCTCTTTTATTACAGGCTCTGGTAATTCGATTTTACCTACAACTTTCAAGCCCTCTAAAACAGGCTTTTCGGTCTTATAAAGTTCTAAACCATCGGTTTGTGCAAGAAATTCTTCTTCAAGACTGATGAATTGTGGCCTTAATGATTCAACAAATTCTGGCGTTTCTTTTTCAACTTCTTCCTTTTCCTTTTCCGCTTCCACTTCATCAACTTCTGAAGGGCTCTCTTCAACAGTTGGTGCTTCTAGAACAGGAGCTGGTTCAGCTGGTTCAGGAGCTTTAGTCTTTGCTGGTGGCGGGAAGTGATTCTGGACAAAATCCAACTCCTCATCAGTCAGTTTTACATTAGGGTGACTACTTACTTCTCGGAAGTTATCGTTTAAAAGTTTTGCTATCTGGTCTGAGGAGACTTCAAGTTTTCGAGAAAGTTGTCCGAGTCGCATGCTTTGGAGGCGTTAAAATGCGAATATAACGAACTAAGGTGCAAGAAGTCAATAAAATAGGAGAGAAGAAAAGGGCCCCGATGAATCGAGGCCTTTTTGAATTTATTTCTTTGGAAAAGATGGGATGCCCATCACTTCCTTCATCTGATCTGTATGGCGTTTAGTATAGACACGAGGGCAATGGATATTTTTTTCACTGCCAAAAAAAAATAGTGTATTAAAAAAATAGTTCAATGAAATTACTCTCCTTTTATTAGGTTTCTTCTGTATCACAAGCCTATTTTTAGAAAGGGACAAAAAGCTAACAAAATGGAGTGGACAGAAATAATGGGACATATAGGTGCGCTATTGAGTAGCATCACATTTATTCCTCAAGTGCTACAAGCTTGGAAAACAAAGAGCGTAGGAGACTTGAGTATGAATATGCTCTTGATTGTCTTTACGAGTACTATTGTCTGGTTAGTCTATGCTTTTTCGCTAAACCTCCTTCCTGTAATTATTGCTAATACTATCATTTTTATGCTCAGCGGGATCTTAATTTATTTCAAGTTAACGTTTAAAAAGCTTGTAGCTGGAGACTAGTATTATCTATAATTTCACATCATAATATTAATACTAATATTGTTAGTAACTAATAATATTAGCTAGATTTACACTCCAATCACAAAGTCAAACATGTTGGAGTTAGAGCAATGCGTGTCCATCACTGGCCGCGATATATCAATAGAATTTTTAGATGATTTTACGCTGTATGCTCATGTCTACAGATAAAATCATCATGCACATGGACCTGGATACATTCTTTGTGTCCGTAGAGCGCTTGACGGATAGTCGCTTGAATGGAAAACCTGTGCTCATTGGCGGAGTAACCGACAGAGGGGTTGTAGCGGCCTGTAGTTATGAGGCTAGGGCTTTTGGGGTGCACTCGGCTATGCCTATGAAAAGGGCGAAGGAGCTTTGTCCCGAAGCGATTCAGATTAGAGGGAATTCAGGTACCTATTCTAAGTATTCTGAAGATGTAACGGCCATCATTAAGGAAACAGTACCGCTCTATGAAAAGACTTCTATAGATGAATTCTATGCTGATATGACAGGCTTGGATAGATTCCATAGTAGTTATCAGATGGCGACAGAGTTGCGTGAGCGCATAAAGAGAGATACCGGCTTACCGATTTCTTTTGGTTTGTCTAAGAATAAGACAGTTTCAAAAGTGGCTACGGGAGTTGCTAAGCCAGATAACCTACTAAAAATAGCATACGGTACAGAAAAGCCCTTTTTAGCACCGCTATCAGTCAGTAAGATTCCTATGGTGGGAGAGAAGACCCAGCAGATACTTTTTAGTTTGGGTGTAAAACAGATCAGGACTATTCAAGAAATGCCTGTAGAGCTAATGGAAAAAGTGCTCGGCAAGAATGGTGTGACTATCTGGAGGAAAGCCAACGGAATTGATAACACTCAAGTAGTTCCTTACAATGAGAGAAAATCGATTTCGACTGAGAGAACTTTCGATAAGGATACTATCGATGTCGTCAAGCTTAAAGGAATCCTCCTTGCAATGGCCGAAAACCTTGCCTTTCAATTACGGAGAGGCCTCAAGTTAACCGCTTGTGTCACAGTGAAAGTGAGGTATTCGGACTTCAATACTTATACGCTCCAGTCTCGCATTCCATATACTTCTGCAGACCATGTATTGATTGCTAAAGTCATGGACCTCTTTAATAAACTTTATCATAAGAGATTGTTAGTTAGGATGATAGGCGTAAGGTTTAGTCATTTAGTTGAAGGGGGCTACCAGATTAATCTTTTCGAAGATGCTGAAGAGATCATTAGTCTGTACCATGCGATGGATAAGATTAGAGACAAGTTTGGTGACCGGAAAGTGATGCGTGCTTTTGGGATGGGCGCCAAGACAATTAGTCGATTCAATCCATTCAATGGAGAGCCACCACCGCTGTTAGCGAATAGGAGGCAGTGAAGGAGCTATGAGTTGTGAGCCACGAGCTTCTAGCTGTGAGATAAAACAAAAGAGACACAATTATGAAAGATTTTAAAAAGTTAAAAGTCTGGGAAAAGGGGATGGCAATAGTAAGCCTGACTTATGAGCCTACTAAAAGGCTTCCTGATAATGAAAAGTTTGCCTTGACAAGCCAAATGACTAGGGCTGCAGTCTCTATTCCTTCGAATTAGAAACGTAAGTATTGATAGTTGAGCGATTGAACTATGTAAGTGTGCCTGAAATAAAAGGCCTTAAAGAGGAAATAGATCAAGAACAGAAAATGCTAATGGCATTTATGAATCGACTTTAACGCAAAGCTGGAACTCATAGCTAGAAGCATATTTAAATATATTAATAAAATAACATATATAAATTTTGTAATAGTTATATAAAAATGTATTTAAATACACACACATATTACAGCTTCAAATACGGCACCATCAATACTAAGGAATTGCTTTTGCAGGTGCAAGGAGCAGGGGTAAATCGTTTTGCCCTAACAGACATTAACAGTACATCGGCCAGCCTTAATTTTGTTCGTTTAGCGCCCCAATATGATATTCAGCCAGTTCTAGGAGTAGATTTTAGAAACGGGGCAGAACAGCTCTTTATAGGAATTGCCAAAAACAATGAGGGCTTCAAGGAACTGAATGATTACCTGTCTTCTTGTCTACATTTAGGAGAAGGTATACCAAAACGAGCACCTATTTTTAAACAGGTATATATCATCTATCCACTTCAGAAGTACTCAGGCTTTCTTCTAGGGGAAGATGAATACATTGGTGTAAAACCAACTGACTTATCTCGTCTAATCTATCCACCACACCAGATGGATACCTCTAAAATGGTAGTACTCCAGACCATTACTTTCCGAAGCAAGGTGAACCACCTAGGGAAGCGGGAGGTACTAAAAAGGGACTTTAATGCACATCGATTACTCAGGGCAGTAGATAAGAATACTCTCCTTAGTATGCTTCCAAAATCAGAGGAAGGAAGCCCTGATGACTTTGTATACCCAAAAGAAGAACTACTCGATATCTATAAGCATCATGCTTATATGATTGAAAATACTGAGAGGTTATTGGCAGGCTGTTCTATTCATTTTGACTTTGAAGGAGATGGGCTTAATAAGAACCAGAAGACCTATACAGGAAGTGAAGAGGGAGATTATGAACTAGTAGCGAAGCTTTGCGAAGAAGGATTTTCATACCGCTATAAAACAGTAGAGGACAGGGTTTTAAAACGTATCAAAACGGAATTAGAGGTTATTAAACAGCAGGGCTTTATGTCTTACTTTTTAATGAATTGGGACATCTGCAAGTACGCACGGAGTAAAGGGCACTTCTATGTGGGCCGGGGGAGTGGTGCTAATTCAGTGGTCGCTTACCTGTTAAGGATTACAGATGTAGATCCGATTGAGTTAGACCTCTACTTTGAGCGATTTATCAATCTCTATCGCCAAAACCCTCCTGATTTTGATGTTGACTTTTCTTGGAAAGACAGAGAGGACATCACTCAATACATCTTTAACCGGTTCTCTCATGTAGCCTTATTAGCCGCTTACAGTACGTTTCAGTTTAAGGCAGTAGTGCGTGAGTTGGGAAAGGTTCTGGGTATTCCTCCACATGAGATAGACCACATCCAACGCGCTCGGTATGATGAGTTAGATGACGTACATAAACTGGTAATACGCTATGGAAAGTATATCGAAGGCTTCCCGAGTCACCTGAGTATTCATGCTGGAGGTATTCTTATTTCCGAAAGGCCAATTCACTATTATACGGCAACTTATCTACCTCCAAAAGGCTTTCCAACGACTCATTTTGACATGGTCATTGCCGAAGATATCGGCCTGTATAAGTTTGATATTCTAAGTCAGCGCGGGCTGGGGAAAATCAAAGATAGTCTTGAAGTGGTTGCAAGAAACCATCCTGATCATCCACCAATAGATATTCATGATATCCAAAAACTTAAGGAAGATGCTAAGGTAAAGGCTATCCTTAGGGAGGGAAAAGCCATTGGTTGCTTCTATGTAGAATCCCCGGCCATGCGCATGCTACTGAAGAAACTCCGGGTAGAAGAGTACCTCGGTTTAGTAGCCGCTAGTTCTGTGATTCGACCAGGTGTTGCTAAATCTGGTATGATGAGGCAGTATATCCTTCGTTTTAGAGAACCGCACAGGAGAGAAGAAGCGCATCCCATTCTTCGAGACATTATGCCAGAAACCTATGGTGTGATGGTTTATCAAGAAGATGTAATTAAAGTAGCCCATTACTTTGCTGATCTTACTTTGGGGGAAGCCGATGTATTGCGGAGAGGGATGTCTGGTAAGTATCGTTCCAGGGAAGAATTTCAAAAGGTAAAGGACAAATACTTTGAGAACTGCCTCAAAAAGGGACACACTTATGAGCTAGCAGCAGAGATTTGGCGTCAAATCGAAAGCTTTGCAGGTTACGCTTTTGCAAAAGGCCATTCAGCTTCTTACGCAGTGGAGAGTTATCAGAGCCTTTATCTCAAAGCGTATTATCCACTAGAGTATATGGTAGCTACCATGAACAATGGTGGTGGTTTCTATAGCGTTGAACTCTATGCGCACGAAGCCCACATGCATGGTGGGGATATACAGGCACCTTGTGTTAACCAAAGCGAATACCTATGTACAATTTTTGGCAAGACTATTTTTATGGGTTTTGCCTTTATAGGTGAGTTAGAACAGGGGACAGCGAAAGCTTTATTGACTGAACGCCATGAAAGCGGTGTGTTTATGAGCTTCAATAACTTCTTGAAACGTGTAAGTATTTCTCTAGATCAACTAAGTCTATTGATTAAAATAGGAGCTTTCCGGTTTACAGGTCAAAGCAAGAAAGCCTTGTTATGGGAAGCACACTTCCAATTGGGAAACCACAAGAAGACCAACCCAGTAAAAATGCTCTTCGACCCTGAAGTGAAACGATTTGAGCTTCCCGAACTGAGTTATGATATCCTCGAAGATGCTTTCGATCAGCAAGACTTATTAGGCTTTCCATTATGTAATCCTTTTGATTTATTGAAGGAACATCCGCCAAGAAATGTATTGGCCAGAGAAATGGGGCAGCATATTAATAAGACGGTGCGTATGATTGGCTATCTCGTCCATATTAAAAACACCAATACTTCGAAAGGGAAGAGGATGCAGTTTGGAACTTGGTTAGACCGCGAGGGCTACTTTATTGATACCACCCATTTTCCGCCTGTAGTTGTTCGTTATCCATTCAGAGGGAAAGGTATTTATGAGATTACGGGTAAAATTGTCGAAGAGTTCGACTTCCTGAGCCTAGAAATGGTTGCGATGAGAAAGCTACCTTATGTTCATGATCCTCGCTATGCCGAAGAGCCAAGGCATGCAAGTATGGGCATAGGCTAGACTGATTGCTGATATTTTACAAAGCCGAAAACTCTAATTACACTATTCTTTGAATCAATTTTATATACGCACATATATCCTTGATAGATCATGTTTCTTATTGATTCATCTTCAAAGAATATTGATCTACGTGATTTGAATGGGTAGTCTTTAAGGTCTTTTAGTTTAGAAATTATGGTGTTCTTAAAGTTCCTTGCAGCAGATGGTTTGTCATTAGCGATGAAATCGACTTGTCTATTCAGCTTCCCTTATAAAAGAATCCTGAAGTTCAATTCTCATGACGTTTTATTGTCTCTTCTAGAAATGCATCAGCCTCTTCAATTGTATAGGTATTTGCTATCCCTGATTCATAACGAACTAATTCTTTATTAACTTCCGTCTTAACCAAATCAAAATCATTTATCTCTTCTAGAATCTCAACCTCTCCATGATCAAACTCTTTCAGCAGTAGCTTGAGCTTCTCTAGGACCTCATCACTGACCTTCATTTTAATTGTTGTCATAGATTTAAGCTAAAGAAATTTTAAAGATCAAGCTGGTCCCCACCCACATAAATCTCCCTGCATCTCTCTTCAAACATCATTAGGTTTACCTAAAACCAACCCTAAAATGAAGAAACTTACTTATTTTTTAATAGCCCTAGCTTTTGTTTTTACGGCTTGTGAGCCCCCTCAAAAGTCTGTCGAAGAGATGACAGAGGCGGAATTAATGGAATACGCCAAAGGTATTCATGAGCGTGTGATCACCTTAGACACACATGACGACATCAATACTTCAAACTTTACTGTAGAAAAGAACTATACCGAAAGACTTTCCACCCAAGTGAACCTGCCTAAGATGGTTGAAGGTGGACTTGATGTCGCTTGGTTCGTTGTTTATACTGGACAAGGTGATTTAACAGATGAAGGATTTGCGCGTGCTTATGAAAATGCTGATGACAAGTTCAAAGCTATTCATAGGCTAGCTGAAGAAATTGCTCCAGACAAAATCGAAATCGCTTACAACTCTGATGATGTGAGAAGAATCAATGCTGCAGGAAAGAAGATTGCAATGATTGGTATCGAGAATGGTTATCCAGTGGGTAATGATATTGCAAGAGTTAAAGAGTTCTACGAACGTGGAGCGCGCTACATGTCACTTTCTCATAACGGACATAGCCAACTCAGTGATTCGAATACAGGCGAAAGAGATTCTGTTTGGTTACACAATGGCCTGAGCGATTTAGGCCGTGAGGTAATTGCTGAAATGAATAAGTGGGGTATAATGATTGATCTTTCACACCCATCAAAGGTTGCTAACATGGAAATGATGCGTTTGTCAAAAGCTCCTGTTATCGCATCGCACTCTGCTGCAAGAGCAATGAATGACGTTAGCAGAAACCTTGACGATGAGCAGTTAATGATGCTTAAAGAAAATGGAGGCGTAATTCAAACGGTAGCCTTTAGAAGCTATGTTAATTCAGAAAAGAACAGTGCCAATCGTGCAAAATCAACCGAAGTGATGGCTGCCATTGCGGAAGAAGCTGGTTTCGAAATGAAACAAAGAAGTGAATTAAGAGCTATGTCTACCGAAGAACGCACTACTTATTCTGAAGCATTATCTAATATGAGCGCTAAATATGAAGATAGAATTGCTAAACAAGTCAATGCTGAGGCTCCTGCAGTTAACGTATCTGACTTTGCAGATCATATAGACTATTTGGTGAATAAGATTGGCTTAAAGCATGTAGGGATCAGTTCTGATTTCGATGGTGGTGGTGGCGTAGAAGGCTGGTCAGATGCTTCAGAGACTTTCAATGTAACACTAGAACTTGTGAAAAGAGGCTATACTGAAGAAGAAATCGGAATGATGTGGAGTGG
>DLQN01000090.1:0-12295 GCA_002477595.1 Roseivirga sp. UBA7431 | reverse complement strand
TTAGATGAAGTTCAAGCCAAGGCTAAGGAGATTCAAACAGCGGGTTAATCTTTCGGTGTTTGAGGAATTTAAAGGAGCCTTTTCGGCTCCTTTTTTTTGATTTTGTTTGGTGTTGTGAGGTTTGACACTGTTATTTGTATTTAGATTTAATCTAAATAGTAGCCGTGCAATTCGAGAACATTGATACAAACGCATATAAAGAGGATCTTCCCTTTTCTCCATTCGTTGGAGGTCAATGTGATTGCTCCTTAAAGAAGTGTTGTAAAAAGTATAAGAAGAAGAGTAAGAAGATGTGCAAGAGTTGTCCAAAGCGTTAATGAAAAAGGCCACAATGCTATGCCTTAATTCAGTTCTCAACACGCAACTAACTCACTACACTCTTATACCTTTTTGACAACCATCGACTTCTTTTGTCCCTTGCTATCTGAATAATCAATAGTCAAATTGCCCTCTATGTACTTCGGTACTTCGTTATCGAGTGATCCTAGCAAGTTCAAATAGGTTCCAAAGGTTCTGACATCAAAAGACTGAGCCCAAATTGCCTTTATGTCGTTAAATGTTTGCCTTATTTCTGAACGATAGTCGGTGTATTCATTGATGCGATAGTCATTTAAATAGTTAAGAATACCATCATTAAATGTCCTCCATCTAGCCTTGGTAGCTGGATTTCCTTTCACAATCGATGCCAAACTGCCAGACCTCATATCTCTCTCATATTGTGCCAGAACATTATTCATGGGTTGAACATGATGCTCAACTTCAATTGCAAGTGCATAAGGGTCGTTGGTAAGTGTGCTATTCAAATAGCCATACCAAGCGGAAGCATAAGCTGCTTCTCTTTTGGCAGGAGTTGTACGAGCTTCAAAGCTCGAATTGTATGCTAAGGCTCTGGCCATAGCCTTAGCTAAAAACTGTAATGATAAGCCTGGCTGACTCATTAATTGCCACCACTGATCGCTGGCCAATTCAAAAGCTTTTGGCGTAAAATTTAGGTTTAAGGTGATTGTTATAGGTGCTTTCTTTTTACCATTAGTGAGTGTACTCCAAATGGAGTCGAAGGTAGAATCGAACTTGTCTTCATTGATAATACCCCAACATACTGCAGTATCAACTAAGGCGATCATTCGACCTTTTTCAGAGTTGTTGCTCTTGAATTTCTTGTCGTAGTGCTGCATCCTTAATGCAAAGCTATTGTCGAAATCTTTTGGTTTAGGATCATTCCCATGGGCAAAATCATCCATTGTTGGATTGAATCCTACACTCCATTGATCAGAGAATCCACCAAGGGTGCCAACTTCTTTATATCCTCTTACACCGTTAAAACTAACCTTTAGGTCCCCGTCAATATTCTCAGCAACATTAAATTCTTTGGATACCTCGTCTGAGCCTCCGATCTTAAATTTCCCAAAGCCAATTGATATGCCCCAATTGGCTTCTTCTTTTGTCATATGCTCTTTCAAAAAGTCCTCGACCCTTATTTGACTGGTATCGGTGCTGCTGGCTTCTTCAATGAGTGGGTTAGGGTTGAACAGCACCAGGTTACTAAATACACTCTTTCCATTTACTGAATTTTGCGCGAGTATTTCTTTCTTTATTCGAGCTTTAAGAAGTGTGCTGCTTGAGGCTATCCGGCTATATTCAAAACCAATGGATACTCTTAGCTTATTTTTAGCCTCTTTAGTTACTGCCTCCTTGACTTTTTTGTTGAATTCATCAAGTTTGTTTTTCAGTTGCTGATATTTATCTGGAATATCCTCAATGCTGAAATAACTGGTCAGTTGATCGACAGTTAATCTAAGTTCTGAGCTTAGGCTAGCAACTTCTTGATTCGATGCTAGCCATAGTTTAGCTTTTTCATAGCCCTCATCACTAATTTCTACCAGTTGAGAGACAAGCCGGTCTAGTTGCTTGTTTAGAGCACTTGAGAATACTTCTGGCTCTGAAAAGCTGATGCCTATACTCGCTGTTAAACTGGCACTTAGCTTACTTGATTTACTTTTATTAACAGAAACAAGAAACTCATAGCCTTCGGAGTTGTCTTTTACTATAACCAATTGATAAGTGTCTTTGAAGCTGTAGTTTGCTGATACCTTAAGGCCTTTACTAATGTCAACCGAGATGAGCTTATCGCTCTCTAGAAGTTCAGCAAGCCCAGAAAGGCCAGCAGTAAATACTTCTGAAAAGTCAAAGCTAAGAGAGCCAGCTAATTTTGCTTCTGTCTCGAGTGCTAAAGCACTTCCATTGCTAATAGCTGCAACTTCCTCTAAAGACAGTACCGAAGGGAAGTTTTTAATATCGCTAACCAAAGCAGTGCCTAAGACGTCTGTTTCACTATGCTTTATATAGGCCATAGCTTCGAGCATAGCATCTCCCTCAAGGCCAATGTCCAAATCACCTAATCTCGTACCTACATTGCCTTCAGCTTTTAATTGAATTTTGTATTTAATAACGGGTTCATTGGCATCAAAAGGAATGATTGCGTCAGTGTCTGACGAAGCAAGTAAATCATCAGAATCATCATCTTCAGTCGAGTTAAAGAGCTGGATAGAGGCAGACGCATCGCCTCCGAAAGCTAACTTTGTCGTATTTTCTTCTCCGTTATCAAGACTAAATTCACCTAGTTCCAATGCTTGAGTTTCCTTAAGTAAGTCGGCTTTCGAGAGTGGGCTTATAAGGTCTGAAATGGTTTGCTGGTTGATGAACTGGTTATCATCAAGGCCGAGTTTTTCTAAGATATCCATGCGCGTGCTTTTATGGAAAATAATACTTTATCAGCTCAAAATTAGGTGATAGGCCATAAAAAAAGAGTTGCCATTTGGCAACCCCTTTTTTTTGAATGTGTTTAACACTTTATTTCATGTCAGCAATCAGCTTCTCATTAAGCCTTACATAATCCGGGTTGCCACCAGCTTTTGCTAATGACATTGACTCTTTAGCAGCAGCAATGGCCTCAACCTTATTGCCCATTCGGGCTAATAATTTTGCCTTAAGGTGAACTACCCAGTACTGCTTTTCTTCGCTTGCATCAAGTGCCTTATTCACCCATCCCAAGGCTACCATAGCATCTCTCTCAGTATCATAGTAATATCCAGCTGCCTGAAAATATAACCCTGGGTTTGAAGGAGCCACATCAATTACTTGTGCTTTGATATCAGCCATTACATTGGCGTCTACATCACTCTCGATAGTGAACATCGCTTTAGTATGTCCCCATTTCATATTCAGGTTAGCAGAATTCATGGTGAAGTCTGAAAAGCTCATGGTGAACGTCTCATAATGGCTGCTCGGATGTTTTACCGTGACATCAAACCTTAATAAGTCATCTTTATCTTCATAGCCTATAGCTCCCCACCAAGTAAGGTTCTTACTGATGATGATAGTGGCAGTTTCTTCAGTAAACATGGTGTATAGTGCATACTCGCCCGCCGGCACAGCATTGCCATTCAGTTTAACATCAGTGCCAAATGTGATTTTTGTCGATGCATTAGCACCAGTTCTCCATACTTCATTGTAGGGAATCAGATTTCCGGCAATATCTCTTCCTTTAGCACTAGGCCGAGAGTAAACCACCTTAACATCTGATAAGCCAACCGTTCCTTTCAATTCGAAAGTAGGACTTGGAGGTGGCATTTTTATTTGAGCCAAGGCACAAACGGAAAGTGTCAATGCAATTAGCGTTAGTTGAATTCTTCTCATAGGTATGTCTTTTTATCACTTCAAAGATATAAAAAAAGCTTCCACCCAAGGAGTAGAAGCTTTTGCAATTCTTTTCTAGTGAATTAGTTTTTTACTTTAATTGGAAACTTCACCGAAGTATTTTCCCATGCCAACTCGATGTTAGCATTGTCCATTGCCTTCTTGTCAAAATCAGTGATGTTGATTGTGAATGTTTCAACCTTGTCATTCGTTGTTGTTGGAGTCACTTTGAATGAAAGGATGTTGTTGTCATCATTAACTTTTCCAGCATTTGTTTCTTTCGTGTTGTTATTAAGAATGATAGTCCATTCCTTTTTACCTGGAATAGTAAATAGGTTATAAGCACCAGCTTTCACTTCATTTCCACCTAACATTACATCTTTTGAGAAAGTAAGAACTGTTCTAAGGTTCGCGCCAGTTCTCCATCTTTCGCCAACAGGAGTAAGTTTTTCGTACATATCTCTACCCGCTAAGCTAGGTCTTGAATACTCGATGTTCACTTCTGTCAATCCAACCATTTGGCTCATTTTCTGAAGTGGGCTAGGAGCTGGGCCACCTTGGGCTACAGCTGAAGTCTGTGCGAATACCATAAGGCAAACAGCAGCAAGTGTTGTCAGTGTTCTTTTCATTTTCATTTTTGGTTTATACCTGCAAACATAATTCCTTTTGAGGATATCTGTCTATCAACGAAGAACACAAAAAAGCCTCTTGCATTAGAAGGCAAGAGGCTTTAATAAGGTTTTAAAGAAGCTTAGTTCTTAACTACAACTGGAAACTTAACGGATACATCACCCCAAGCCAATTCTAGCATTGCTTTGTCTTTTGCTTTGTTATCAAAATCAGTTAGATCAATTCTGAAGGTTTCTACAGAATTTTCCGACTTAGTTGGTTTTGCCATAAAGCGAATTACATCCTGAGCCTTATCATATTCAGTTCCCCAACTCTTAGCTTTATTGATGATAATTGTCCACTCACTATCACCAGGGATAGAGTACATAGAATAGTCACCAGCAGGTAATGCCTTACCACCAATAGTTACGTCTTTGTTAAAGCTTATTTTTGTGTTGGCATTAGCGCCAGTTCTCCAAACATCACCTTTAGGTGCTAGCGTGGCTAATGAACGGCCAGCCATACTTGGTCTAGAGTACACAATTGTCATTTCTGTGTTGCCGATAGCTTGATTGATGGTCGCAGTTGGACTAGCCGCAGGTCCTCGTTGTGCTATAGCACTGCTTTGAAAAAATACAAGCAAGATTAATGAGGCGAATAGGATTAATGTCTTTTTCATTTTATTGATAATTATGGTTTTCACACCTTTAACTACGTGAATCCCTTTTAAGTTGCCAAGAATCTTAAATGAAATTAAATAGTACGTTTTATCAGAGAGGAAATGTCGTCCAAATTGCCAAGTCTTTACTCGGCAAAGTGCTTCATACCCAGTTCGGTGGATATCATACGGCAGGGATAATTACTGAGGTAGAAGCTTACGCAGGTAGAGACGACAAAGCTTGCCATGCGAACAATGGAGTAAGAACTAAGCGGACCGAGGTTATGTACCATGCAGGTGGTGTGTCCTATGTTTACCTATGTTACGGTATCCATCATTTGTTTAATGTAGTCACTAATATTGAGGGGAAAGCGGACGCTGTACTTATACGAGCATTAGAACCTGTTTTGGGTCATGAAGTAATGCTTAAAAGGCGTAAAATGTTAACTATTGAACAAAGGCTTACCTCTGGGCCAGGGACTTTAACAGAGGCGCTAGGCATAAAGACGAATAAACACTATGGATTCGACTTACAGGGAGAACAAATTTGGATAGAAGACGCTCCGCATATCAATGATAATTATATTGTAGCGTCAAAGCGTATTGGTGTAGATTATGCCGAAGAAGATGCCTTAAAACCTTGGCGATTTTATATTAAAGACAATCCATGGATCAGCAAAAAGTAGATATCCTTATTTCATCCTCAGTTTGGGACCCTAAGCCTTGGGTTGAGGGCCTTTCAAAATCTGATCTTGTTGGTGAAATACATGTTTGGCCCACCAAAGCAGATTTGACAAACGTTGAAGTGCTATTTGTTTGGAAGCCTTTAGCCGAAAGAGTGATTGATCTTTTGCCAAATCTTAAATGGATAAGCTCGTTGGGCGCAGGGGTAGATCATTTGATGATCGATGCACAGATACCAAGTGATTTACCTATCACACGCATTGTCGATCCTTTCTTAGCCAGAGACATGACCAACTATGTTGTCATGGGGTTGATGATGCACCAAAGGAGTATGCTGAGTCACTTAGAAAACCAAAAGTCAAACACATGGGAGCGTATTACTTATCAATCGCTTAAAGTTGGGGTAATGGGGCTTGGCGCATTAGGAGGCCATTTGGCTGAAAAGCTTGTAGATCTTGGGTTTGAAGTTTTCGGGTTTAGCCGAACCTTAAAGGAAATCGAAGGGGTTAAATGTTTTGAGGCGAGTGGTATAAAGGATTTTTTGGGTCAGGCCGAAGTATTGGTAAATCTTTTACCTGTAACTCCACAGACAACAGATATTTTGAATAAAGAGGTGTTTGAAGGTCTTCCGAAAGGAGCATACCTTATTAATGTTGCACGTGGAAATCACCTAGTAGAGCAAGACCTAATCGATTCTCTTGATCAAGGTCATCTATCTGGTGCTTTGTTAGATGTTTTTAGAACAGAGCCACTTCCAAGTGATAGCGCACTATGGAGACACCCAAAAGTTATCATTACGCCACATGTTGCGAGTGTAACCACACCTAAGTCTGCCATTGAACTACTCTTGAATAACTTGTCAAGACTAAAGACGGGCGAAGACCTTTTACATACTGTAAATATCAATCAAGGCTACTAGGACTTAGAATTGGTTGAAGGTAGAAACTTTATAAACAAACTTATTTCGGATATTGTGAATGTGCTCGTTAATCAGTCAGCGGCCCAATGGCTAGGATGGGATGATCCTGCAGTAAAGAAACTAACAAGAGTAGATGGCGAGGATTATACAATTGTGAGAGTCGTTAATGACCTTAACTTTGAAAGCCTGAAACAAAGTGTCGAGCCTTTAATGCACTGTATCGAGAAGAAGAACGCTTTGGATATTGGACACTGAATACTAGGTAGTGGTAGATAGCTAAGCTGAAAAACTTGAACTAAAAAAGGCATTCCGAGAAATTGGAATGCCTTTTTTGTTGATGATAAACTTAACCTAATTGCTTGATGGAGGTGTAACCATGATATGTGCTCGGTAGAGCCCTGGAAACATCACCCACGGATGACCAGCACCATTTGGTTTTTCTGGTAAGCCCGTTGTCAGGGAAGTTGCTAGAGGTGTATAGATGACATATCTGAATGAGCCACCTTCTACCGTACCGGATTCTTTATTGTACTTAGCATCCTTACCGTAATATATCTGCAAGGTTGAACCATAACCAGGTTTTTGTAGGCTACCATTCATCATTTCTTTTTCACGGATGTCAAAGATTTCTCCTCGATTTTTACCTTCTGCCTTCAGCGCCCGACCACGTGCCATAAAGGGCTCAACATTTTTAGGGTAACAAACAATTTCAAAACCCTCTTGATTTGGATTGTCAGATCTGACAACAAAATCATTGGTTCCTTCTCTCAGGGTGATGAATTTACCATCGTCATCAAAACCAAAGACATGTGCACCATCGCGTGCATCTACTGGTGCGGCAAGCAATGCCATTTTTATTTGATCTGCCTTGTCCTTTTGCGCAAATGCGAGTGAAGAGGTTAGAAGCAGTATGAGGATACAGTTTAACTTTTTCATAGATCTGTTTTTTATAAATAAAAGGAATTGTCTGAATATGTTTTTGTTCCTGTCATTATTCTTCTCGTTAAAAATCTTCAGTAAGAGCGCTAGTTAAATTGGAAGAACAGAAACCCTAAGATATAACTAAAGACGAATCTTACACGAGTCAGTTGATAGTATTACAAAGTAATAATTTGAATTAAAGTACTAAATGACAGTGTAGTACATGCCTACTTTTTATCGGTTTTCCCTTTTATTAGATCTACGGAGAACTGTGCGAACTCTTTGAACCCATCTTTAGTGAAAACTGATTGAATAATTTTTGCACGGCTTGGTTTCACCGCCTGAGGTTCTTCTATAATGGGCTCGGTTGATTCAACTTCTTTTTGATCAGGTCTGTAGCCAACTAAATCGTTTGACTTACTAAAGCTCTGCTTGGCTTTATCTTGATAGCCTAACTTTTCTTCGACAAGTCCTTTGTTATTGAGCGCTATAGCATCTTCAGGGTCCAATGCAACAGCCTTCTCATAATCTTCAATCGCTCCTTCAAGGTCACCCATCCTGTCCTTGAAAAATGCTCTGGACGAATAACGATAGGGGTTATTTGGCTCTAATGACAAGGCCAGCTCGAATTGTAGAGCGGCCTCATCATTCTTATTATTCAAATGAAGTGAAACAGCATAATCACCAATATGCGAGGCATTTGATGGTGATATTATCGTAATTCTTTTAAAGTCATCCAATGACTCTACCAGCTGGCCTGTTTTCGAAAGGGCTCTTGCTCTGTTATAGAGTGCTTCAATGTGATCACCATCTTTTTCTAGAACTTCGTTAAAAAACAGTATCCCCTTTTCAAAGGCTCCATTTCTACACGCCTCAATTCCTTTTTCGATCAACTTCAATGACATCTTTTCCAGTTTTGTACAAATATAAACAGCTTGTAAAAGTCTTAGTTCATTCTCTGAAAAAATAGAAACGAGTGACTATATTTGATTACTAGTCTATGAGTCAGCATCCCGATCAGGTATTAAGTGATTTGAAGGCCGGAAAGTACGCTCCGGTATATTTCCTACAAGGCGAAGAAGCCTTCTACATCGACCAAATTTCCGATTTTATTGAAGATAATTGCTTGCAAGAAGCAGACAGGGGTTTCAATCAAACCATCATGTATGGCAAGGATGTAGTGATGAGTCAAGTCATTACCAATGCCAGACGTTTTCCTATGATGGCGGAACGTCAATTGGTGTTAGTAAAAGAAGCCAAAGAAATTCAAGACCTAGGGAAAGACGAAGGGCAGAAGCTTCTAATGGATTACTTAGATCATCCAGTGCCTTCAACGGTATTGGTTTTTGCTCACAAACACAAAAAAGTTGACGGTCGAAAGCCACTAGCTAAAGCATTGGGTAAGAAGTCACTTCTGGTAACGACTACTAAGCTGAGGGATTACGAACTACCCAAATGGATCGAGGCATATGTCAAGTCCAAAGGGCTCAAGATTAATTATCAGTCCGTTCAGCTATTGGCGGAATACATCGGTACTAACTTGGAACGGCTGAGTAATGAGATTGGTAAAGTAGCGATCAACTTGAAGAAAGGCGAAGAGATTAATGAGGCGTCAATTCAGAAATATGTTGGGATCAATAAAGACTATAATGTCTTTGAGCTTCAAAAGGCAATCTCTGAAAGAAATGTCCTCAAGGCGAATAAGATTGTACGCTATTTTTCTGCGAATATGAAGGCGCACTCGATTATACCAATGATTGCGCTATTATATGGTTACTATACGAAGCTACTTCGAGTACATAGTGCTAAAGATAAATCTGATGGAGGCTTGGCTAGGGAAATAGGTGTGCCGCCATTTGTTGTTAAAGAATATAAAATGGCAGCTTCCCATTACGCACTACCTAAAGTAATGCAAAACATTAAGCACCTGCATGATGCCGACTTGAAGTCAAAAGGAGTGAATTCGGGTGCAATGAAGGAAGAGCAAGTGCTGAAGGAACTAGTATTTAAATTAATGCATTGATGGGCTTAGTCAACAACGTGACAATAATCAATGCTAAAAGGAGTTTAGAGTTTAAGCGAGCAAATAAATATTGATGAGGAAGGTATTTTTTTTATTCAGCATCTCACTTTTTGCTCTCGGGTCATTAAACGCTCAAACTACGCTACATCAAAACAACGAGAACCGATTCTACAGATTCGGTTTAGAGTTACTTGATAAGCATAAGTTTAGCGCTGCTCGGGAACAATTCGAGAGATATCTCAATGAAGGTAATGATGCAATCAAAAAGGCCGATGCGGAATACTATGTGGCCTACTGTGCCCTAAACCTCGATAATCCAGATGGCACTCAACTCATTGCAGATTTTGTAGCCAACAGGCCCAATCATCCTAAAGCGGCAAAAGCCTACTACAACCTAGGTGTCAATGCCTTTGACTCGAAAGATTGGCAGACAGCAAATAAATACCTCAAACTAGCTAATACTACTGTTCTCGATGACGAAGAGCGGTCTGAGACAAACTTCAAAATCGCTTATTCGGCTTTTAGTTTAAATAATAAGAAGGAGTCTATTGCCTATTTCGATATCGCCAAACAACAAAACAGTCCATACTATGCGGATGCCAATTACTACTCGGGGTTCTTGGCTTATGCCGATGAAAACTATGACAAGGTCTTAGTTGATTTAAAGCGGGCAGAAGATAGTGATAAGTACAAATTCAGGGTGCCAATTATGATAACAAGTGCTTATTTCAAGCAAAAACGATTCGGTGAGGTACTTACGTATGCTGGTAAATTCAAAGACATTGCTACAGAGAGTAAGCGGATAGATTATCTCTATCAGATCTATCAGCTAGCGGCAGAGGCGGCTTATAGTCAAGAACGCTACGAAGAGGCCATTGAGTTTTATGACTTATATCGCCAAATAGCTGGCAAGAGCATCAGTGATGAAACACTGTATAGGATGGGCTATGCTAATTTTGTGCTCGGCAATGGAGAGAAAGCAATTGAAGACTTCAAACGAGTTGCGCTTAAGGAAGACACCATCGCTCAGTTAGCTTCCTATTACCTTGGACAATTATACGTAGAACAAGAAAATTATCTTTTTGCAACTGCTGCGTTTGACAAAGCGAGCAAGCTTTCTTACAATAAGATTATTCAAGAAGAGTCAGCCTTCAACTTTGCGAAAGTGAACTTTGAAGCGAAGAAGTACTCACAGGCGATCGGTTCTCTGGATAGATTTATTAAGGCTTTCCCAACTTCATCCTATATTCCAGAAGCCAATAATTTACTTTCAGAAGCTTTTTTGAATACAAATGACTTTCAAAGAGCGATTGCTTTCATTGAGAGAATTGGGAACAAAACACCCCGTATTAAGGAGGCTTATCAAAAAGTTACTTTTTTCAAAGGGACAGAATACTTTAATAGTGGGAAGTATCAGACAGCCATTCAGCTATTTGATAAATCATTGACCTATCGAATTGACAAGAACCTGGAGACAGGTGCTCATTTTTGGAAAGGAGAAGCACAAGCCACTTCTAGGTCATATGCAGAAGCAATTACGAGTTATCAAAAAGTATTCGAAACTAGAAACAGAAATTCTGAATACTTCATTAAAGCCAATTACGGCATTGGCTATGCTTACTATAATACGCAAGACTATTCAAGAGCAAGGGTTTATTTAAAGCGCTATGTCGATGCCCTTCAGAATGCACAGAATCGATTGAACTATGACGATGCGATTCTCAGGTTAGCGGATTGCTACTACGTGGATAAGGAGTATGCAACAGCCATATCCTATTACCAGCGTGCCATTGATAACGAAAACCCAAATGTTGACTATGCCTACTTCCAGAAAGGAGTGGTAAGAGACTTTCAGGACAAAAGCGCAGAAGCAATTCAAGCCTTAGACGTTGTCATCAATAGATATAGTAGATCAAGGTACTACGATGATGCGATCTACAAGAAGGCGCAAATTCAACTGGAAGATAATGCTTATAGGACTTCAATTATTGGCTTTACTCGGGTGATAGAGAAGCTTCAACAAAGTCCTTTTATTCCATACGCTTATGAAAGCAGAGCCTTAGCCTACTTTAATTTAAATGAGCTTGATAAAGCGGAAGAAGACTATAAGACCATTATCAATAATTATGTAACCAGTAAAGTCGCCAATAGTGCATTGCTTGGCCTTCAAAACACCTTAAAACTGAACAACAAGGTCCTCGAGTTCGATCAATATTTAGCAAAGTACAGAGGGGCTAACCCTGACAATGAGTCTTTAGAGACGATTGAGCTGGAAGCTGCCAAGAATAAGTATTACAGTCAAGAATACAGTGCTGCAATTGGAGCATTTGAAGACTATGAAAAAAACTACGCTGACAGTCCATTAAAGCATCAAGCAAAATTCTTTAGGGCTGAAAGTTACTACCGACTTGAGGATTCAAATCGTGCGCTTGAACTCTATTATGAATTGGATAGGGAGTCTCAGATAAGCGATATTGATGTCGTTTTTCAAAGAATCGGTCAATTGCAGATTAAAGCTGGAGACTTCCAGGAAGCCGCTAATTACTTTGCTAAGCTTGAGGCCATCGCGAGAAGCAAACGTCAAGAAAATGAAGCTTGGGTTGGGTTGTTAGATGCCTATTTCAAGTTGGGCAACTATGACCAAATGAGGACTTATGCTAATAATATTTTAACTAAAGGGAATATCTCTCAAGATGCGACTAATAGGGCGCAGTTATATTTAGCGAAGGCAGCATATAGCGAAGGAAACTTTGACGAGGCTATTGATCAGCTATTAACGACAATC
>DLQN01000084.1:15109-32452 GCA_002477595.1 Roseivirga sp. UBA7431 | reverse complement strand
GCTCCGTTTGCAGCGAAATATTAAATCCCTATCTTTGCAATCCGTTTCGCGGGAGCCCTACGATTGTAGTGCTTAAAATGAATTGAAAGATGTCTGGAATTATCGGAAAAAAAGTCGGAATGACTAGCGTATACAGTGCCGATGGACGTAATGTCGCATGCACGGTGATAGAGGCTGGTCCTTGCGTAATAACGCAAGTAAAAAATGAGGAAACAGATGGATACCAAGCTGTTCAGCTGGCTTATGGAGAGCGTAAGGAGAAAAATACTCCCAATGCGTTGAAAGGTCACTTTAATAAGGCCAATACAACTCCTAAGAAAAGCGTAGTTGAGTTTCGAGATTTCCGTGAGGAATTTGAAGGAATGGTGGCGTTAGGTAATCAAATCACAGTTGGAGATGTATTCAAAGAAGGTGATTTTGTTGATGCTATTGGTACTTCAAAAGGTAAAGGATTTCAAGGAGTAGTTAAAAGACACGGCTTCGGTGGTGTTGGACAAGCTACTCACGGACAACACAACAGGTTAAGAGCTCCTGGTTCTATTGGTGGTGCTTCATATCCTGCAAGAGTATTTAAAGGTACTCGTATGGCAGGTAGAATGGGTAATGATCGAGTGACGGTAATCAACCTCGAAGTAATGAAGGTTGTGCCTGAGAAGAATCTTATTGTAATAAGTGGCTCCATACCTGGCGCTAAGAATTCAATCGTAGTACTAGAGAAATAAGAAGATGGAGATTGCAGTATTAAAAAACAGCGGAGAAGATACGGGAAGAAAGGTTAGCCTTTCTGACGATATTTTCGCGATCGAACCAAACGATCACGCCATCTACCTAGATGTGAAGCAATACCTGGCTAACCAACGCCAAGGGACTCACAAGTCAAAGGAAAGAGCAGAGATCTCTGGATCTACTAGAAAGATAAAAAAGCAAAAAGGAACAGGTACAGCCAGAGCAGGTAGTATTAAGTCTCCTATTTTCAGAGGTGGTGGTCGTGTATTCGGTCCTAAGCCAAGAAACTATGGTTTTAAGTTGAATAAGAAACTTAAAGCACTTGCTAGAAAATCAGCTTTAGCATATAAGGCTAAGGATAAGAATCTTATGATTTTGGAAGACTTCTCTTTTGAGACTCCAAAAACTAAAGATTTTGCGAATGTTTTGAGTTCACTTTCTATATCTGATAAGAAAACACTTTTTGTGGTTTCTAAAGAAGAAAAGAACGTGGTCATCTCAGCACGTAATTTGCAAAACACTAAAGTGATAACAGCGGACACATTAAGTACATATGATGTATTGAATGCAGATAGCTTGTTGATCAGTGAGAGTTCAGTTGAAAAAATCGAAAACCTACTAAAGTAAGCGACATGAGCATTTTAAAGAAGCCTTTAGTAACGGAAAAAGTATCAGGTCTTAATGAGAGCGGTAAGTATGGTTTCATCGTTGATGAAGATGCCAACAAAGTCGAGATCAAGAAGGCAGTAGAAGATATGTACGGTGTTACTGTAGAAGCTATTAACACTATGAGATATCAGGGCAAAATGAAGTCTAGGAATACTAAGGCCAGGATCATTTCAGGAAGAACGAAATCATACAAGAAAGCAATCGTAACTGTTGCTGAAGGTGAAATTATTGACTTTTACAGCGGCATTTAATTTAGAGAGCAATGGGCGTTAAGAAACTAAGACCAATGACACCGGGAACCAGGCACAGAATGGCGCCTGATTTTGCCGATGTAACTACGGCTACTCCTGAGAAGTCATTGTTGGCTCCACTGAAGAGATCCGGTGGTAGAAATAACAGTGGTAAAATGACTATGCGCTACATGGGTGGTGGTCATAAAAGGAAGTTGAGAATTGTCGACTTCAAGAGAGAAAAATTTGATGTACCAGCAACTGTAAAAAGTGTTGAGTACGATCCGTCAAGAACTGCAAGAGTAGCTTTGCTATTTTATGCTGATGGCGAGAAAAGATACATTATTGCTCCTGCAGGATTGCAAGTAGGTCAGACCGTTGTGTCTGGTGAAAATGTAGCTCCTGAAGTAGGGAATGCATTGCCACTAGCTACTATTCCTTTGGGTACAATTGTACACAATGTGGAGTTCAAACCTGGTAAGGGTGCGGCTATGGCAAGAAGTGCAGGATCATACGTTCAACTAGTGGCGAGAGATGGTAAGTATGCTACTCTTAAAATGCCTTCTGGTGAGACAAGAAACATACTTATCACTTGTATGGCAACTATCGGTTCTGTTGGAAACGCTGAGCATATGAATGTTGTACTTGGTAAAGCTGGCCGTAAGAGATGGTTAGGTAGAAGACCAAGAGTAAGAGGTGTTGTGATGAACCCGGTCGATCACCCAATGGGCGGTGGAGAAGGTAAGTCATCTGGGGGTCACCCACGATCAAGGAATGGTATTTATTCTAAAGGTCAGAAGACACGTACTCCTCAGAAGTATTCGAACAAAATGATAATTGGTAAAAAGAAGAAATAATCAACAATGGCACGTTCATTAAAAAAAGGACCCTATATCGATTTCAGACTTGAAAATAAAGTCGATGCCATGAATGGTTCTGGTAAGAAATCAGTAATCAAAACATGGTCAAGAAGATCTATGGTATCTCCTGACTTTGTTGGTCATACCTTCGCTGTACATAACGGAAATAAATTTATTCCTGTATTTGTAACCGAAAACATGGTAGGTCATAAATTCGGTGAGTTTGCTCCTACTAGAAATTTCAGAGGTCACATTGCAAAAAAGGATAAAAGAAGATAATGGAGGCTATAGCAAAACTAAATAACGTCCCTACCTCAGCTCGTAAAATGAGAATGGTTGCTGATTTGATCAGAGGCCAGCAGGTAAATAGAGCTTTGAATATGTTAAAATTCGAAGCGAAAGAGGGAGCAGCGAGATTAGAAAAGCTTTTGCTTTCTGCTATCGCTAACTGGCAGGCCAAGAACGAGGATGAAAGACTCGAAGACGCTGATCTTTATATTAAAGAGATCAGAGTTGATGGCGGCCGTATGCTGAAGAGATTGAGACCTGCTCCACAGGGTAGAGCTCACAGAATCAGAAAAAGATCTAATCATGTGACTATGGTAATCGCCTCTAAAAACGATTCCAAGGTTACCGCTGAAGTAGTAGAAGAAGTAAATAACGAAACTGATAAATAACAGATGGGACAGAAAGTAAATCCTATTGGGTTCAGGTTAGGTATCGTAAGAGGTTGGGACTCCAACTGGTACGGTGGTAAAGACTTCCCAAGTAAATTGGTTGAAGATCAAGAGATCAGAAAGTACATCCAAGCTCGTATCCCTAAAGGAGGAATCTCTAAGGTGATCATTGAGCGTACTATCAAAAGAATCACTATCACAGTGCATACTGCTAGACCCGGTGTTGTTATTGGTAAGGGTGGTCAAGAAGTTGATCGTATTAAAGAAGAACTTAAGAAAATTACTAATAAGGATGTTCAGATCAATATTTTTGAGATCAAGCGTCCTGAGTTAGATGCCAAATTGGTGGGTGAGTCAATCGCACAACAGTTAAATGCAAGAATTTCATATAGAAGAGCCATGAAGCAAGCAATTGCTTCAGCAGCTAGAGTTGGCGCTCAAGGAATTAAGATTAAATGTTCAGGTAGATTAGGTGGTGCTGAAATGGCACGTACTGAAATGTACAAGGACGGAAGAATTCCTTTGCATACGCTAAGAGCTGATATTGATTATGCTCTTTCTGAAGCAGATACTGTATACGGAAAGATTGGTATCAAAGTATGGATCTTCAAAGGTGAGGTATTCGGTAAAAGGGACCTTTCTCCAAACGTAGGTGCTGCCAACCAAATGGGTGGTGACAGAGATAGACGTGGCGGAGGAGCAAGAAGGCCTAATAGAAATAATAAGAAGTAATCACCTTTTTAAAAAAGAAAGAAGATGTTACAGCCGAAGAGAACTAAGTTTAGAAAGATGCAGAAAGGCCGTGTGAGTGGTATCGCTCAGAGAGGTCACAGCTTATCTTTTGGAACATTTGGTATTAAGTCGCTTGAACCAGGTTGGATCACAAGCCGCCAGATAGAAGCAGCTCGTATCGCGATGACAAGAGCGATGAAGAGAGAAGGTCAAGTTTGGATTAGAATTTTTCCAGACAAACCAATTACTAAGAAGCCTGCAGAGGTGAGAATGGGTAAGGGTAAGGGTGCTCCTGATTATTGGGTAGCAGTTGTTAAACCTGGAACCGTATTATTCGAATCTTCAGGAGTAAGTGTTGAATTAGCTAAGGAATCATTGAGACTTGCGGCTCAAAAACTTCCGCTTTCAACAAAATTTGTTGTTCGTAGAGATTACGCTGGATAGTTATGAAGAATTTGGAAATCGCAGCCCTCTCATTAGAGGAGCTACAAGAAAAAATCGGAACTGAGGTGGATAGCCTTCAGAAGTTGAATTTTGCTCATTCGATTTCTCCTATCGAAAATCCTATGAAGATCAGACAGGCGAAAAAATTGATCGCAAGATTGAAAACAGAGTTAAGAGCTAAGGAATTAGCTAAATAAGATGAGCATGGAGACTAGAAATCTTAGAAAAGAAAGAGTCGGGATAGTAACCAGTGACAAGATGGATAAAACCATCACAGTGACTGTCGAAAGAAGAGAGAAGCACCCGATCTATGGCAAGTTTGTGAAGAAAACTTCCAAGTTTGCTGCTCATGACGAGAAAAATGATTGCGGTATCGGTGATACGGTAAAGATCATGGAGACTCGTCCGCTGAGTAAGAATAAGCGTTGGAGATTAATTGAAGTTATCGAAAGAGCTAAATAATTATGATAAGGCAAGAATCAAGACTTAACGTAGCGGATAACAGTGGTGCCAAAGAGGTCCTTTGTATTCGTGTGCTAGGCGGTACTAAAAGAAAGTACGCTAGTGTAGGAGACATGATTGTAGTTTCTGTCAAAGCAGCTCATTCATCAAGTAGCCTTAAAAAGGGTACTGTCTCCAAAGCAGTAGTGGTTAGAACAAAGAAAGAAGTGAGACGTAAAGACGGTTCTTACATCCGATTTGAAGATAACGCTGCAGTATTACTGACTCCGAATAATGAGCCGAGAGGTACTCGTATGTTCGGTCCAGTAGCAAGAGAATTGCGTGAAAAGCAATTCATGAAAATTGTTTCACTAGCTCCTGAAGTACTATAATCATGGCTACATCAACAGTAAAGCTTCACGTGAGAAAAGGGGATACGGTAAAAGTACTCTCTGGAAACTCTAAAGGCAAAACAGGAAAGGTACTCGAAGTACACCCTGGAAAATATAGAGCGATTGTTGAAGGTGTAAATGTTGTTTCAAAACACATCAAACCATCTGCAACCAATCCGAATGGTGGCATCGATAAAACCGAGGCTTCTATTCACTTGTCTAACCTCATGGTTGTAGATCCGTCTAATGGAGAAGCATCAAGAGTAGGCCGTAAGGCAGACGAGAATGGTAAATTAGTTAGATACGCTAAAAAGTCTGGGGAGGTAATCAAGAATGTCTAGTCCGAGATTAAAAAATAAATATAAAGAGGAAATTGTTCCTGCTTTAAAAGAGAAGTTTGAGTACACATCTGTGATGCAAGTACCTAAGATTACTAAGGTAGTCGTGAATAAAGGTATTGGTGCAGCTGTGGCAGACAAGAAATTGGTTGACATCGGTGTTGAAGAGTTAACGACCATAACAGGTCAAATGGCTGTTCCTACCATTGCGAAAAATTCAATCTCCAACTTCAAGTTGAGAGAAGGAATGCCAATTGGTGCAAGAGTGACATTGCGAGGAGACAGAATGTTTGAATTCATCGATCGTCTCGTGAATATTGCTTTACCTAGGGTAAGAGACTTTAGAGGAGTTAAAGATAAAGGCTTTGATGGTCGTGGTAACTATACTTTAGGTATCAAAGAGCAAATCATTTTTCCAGAGATCTCTATCGATAAGATTAAGCAGATTTCAGGAATGGATGTAACTTTTGTTACGACTGCAAATACAGATGAAGAAAGCTACGAATTGTTAAAAGCATTCGGTATGCCTTTCGCAGGTGCTAAAAAAAATAACGACTAGAAATGGCTAGAGCAGCAGTAAAAGCTAGAGAAAGAAAAAGAGAGAGACTTGTCGCAAAGTTTGCAGATAAGCGCGCTAAACTTAAAGCTGAAGGTGATTACATAGGTTTGGATAAACTACCTAGAAACGCTTCACCAGTGAGGTTACACAATAGATGTAAGCTAACAGGGCGTCCTAAAGGATACATGAGAAAATTCGGTATCTCTAGGGTGACTTTCAGAGAGATGGCATCGGCTGGTAAAATACCAGGTGTCACTAAGGCAAGTTGGTAATCACTTTTTGTTTTAATATCTGAATTAATTTAGTACCTTTGCAGCCCGCTTTCGGGCGAAAGGTATTTAACTTTTATAAAATAAGTCCTTCTGAGAGATATCGTCAGAGGTAAAAAGTAGCCTAGAGTGATCTAGACTGCACTAATAGTTTAAAATGACTGATCCAATAGCAGATTATTTAACACGACTAAGAAACGCCATCAGCGCGAATCATAGAATAGTCGAAATTCCTTCCTCGAAGGTGAAGAAGGAAATCACAAAGGTTCTTCATTCACAAGGGTTCATTCAGAACTTTAAGTTTGAGCAGGTGGGACCTCAAGGCAACATTAAAATTGCATTGAAGTATAACCCTTCTACTAAGCAACCAGCAATCGTTAAGATTCAGAGAATTAGTAAACCTGGTCTAAGAAAGTATGTTGGTGCGAACGAAATGCCTAGAGTATTAAATGGCCTTGGTATTGCTATCGTTTCTACTTCTAAAGGTATTATGACCGATAAAGAAGCTAGGACAGCGCATATTGGCGGTGAAGTTTTGTGTCACGTATATTAAGAACTGAGAAAGAATGTCACGAATTGGTAATCAACCGATAAATCTTCCTGATGGTGTAACAGTATCCGTTTCTGCTGAGAATGTAGTAACAGTTACTGGAGCTAAAGGAGAATTGAGCCAGGAAGTAAATCCTGAGATCAAAGTTTCAGTGAATGAAGGGGTAATTAGTGTCGAAAGACCTACTGAGCAAAAAAGACATAAGGCACTTCATGGCCTTTATCGTTCACTAATCAACAACATGGTTGAAGGTGTGAGTAATGGATATACTAAAGAGTTAGAACTTGTTGGTGTAGGATATAAGGCGGCTGTTTCGAATAATGTTTTAGAGTTGAACTTAGGTTACTCTCACAACATTTACATGTCAGTTCCTGCTGAAGTTAACACTGACGCTAAAATGGAAAAGGGTAAAAACCCGATTGTAACATTGACAAGTATCGATAAGGCACTCATTGGTCAAGTTGCAGCCAAAATAAGATCCCTAAGAAAAATTGAGCCTTACAAAGGTAAAGGTATCAGATTCGTGGGTGAACAAATTAGAAGAAAAGCCGGTAAAACTGCTGCTAAATAAGATATCATGGCTGTTAGGAATAGTAGACTTAGAATCAAACAAGGTATCAGAGCAAAGATTTCTGGTACTTCTGAAAGACCAAGAATTTCTGTGTTCAAGAGTAATGCTAAAATATATGCCCAGATCATTGATGATGTAAAGGGACATACTTTGGCCTCAGCTTCATCTGCTGAGCTCGGTGCAAAAGAAAATACCAACGTAGAGTTATCTAAAGAAGTTGGAAAGAAATTAGCTGAAAAGGCGGTAGCGAACGGAATTACTCAGGTAGTATTCGATAGAAACGGGTACGTTTACCATGGTAAAGTGAAGGCTTTGGCTGAGGGTGCAAGAGAAGGCGGTCTTAAATTTTAATCGAGATGACACAGAATATGAAAGCAATTAAGGCTAGTGAGATCGACTTGAAAGAGAAGGTTGTAGCAATAAAAAGAGTTGCCAAAGTGGTAAAAGGTGGTAGAAGGTTTAGCTTCTCTGCAATTGTCGTTGTTGGTGATGGAAATGGTGTTTGCGGTTATGGTTTGGGTAAAGCCAATGAGGTAACGGATGCGATTACAAAAGGAATTGATGATGCTAAGAAAAACTTAGTCAAGGTTCCGGTATTCAAAGGAACTGTTCCTCATGAAGTTTTAGGTAAGTTCGGTGGTGGATATGTGTTGGTTAAGCCAGCATCTGAAGGTACAGGAGTAATTGCTGGTGGTGCAATGCGTGCAGTTTTTGAAAGTGCAGGTATTCACAATGTTTTAGCGAAGTCTAAAGGTTCTTCCAATCCTCATAACGTGGTAAAGGCTACTTTTGATGCCTTGTTACAGATGAGAGATCCTTATGCTGTTGCACAGCAAAGAGGCGTTGAATTGAGTAAAGTTTTTAACGGTTAAGAGATCATGGCAAAGGTTATTATCACGCAAATAAAAAGTACCATTGACAGACCCGAGAGGCAGAAGAGAACTATCAAAGCGCTCGGTCTTGGTAAAATCAATCGGTCAGTAGAAGTTGAAAATACTCCTCAGATCGCTGGAATGGTTAATAAGGTAAATCACCTTGTATCTGTAAAGGAAGCATAAGATGAAACTGAATACACTAAAGCCTGCAGAAGGCTCTACAAAAAATAGTAAAAGGATTGGACGTGGCCAGGGTTCTGGTAGAGGTGGTACTTCTACAAAAGGACACAATGGTGCTCAAGCTAGATCAGGTTATTCACGTAAGTCTGGTTTCGAAGGCGGTCAAATGCCTTTGCAGAGACGTGTTCCTAAGTTTGGATTCACTAGTCCTAACAGAGTAGAATATAAAGCTATCAACCTTGATACGCTTCAAGCGTTATCTGAGAAAATCGGTGAGTCTACAATTAGTACTGAGGTGCTGGTAGCAAACGGTTTAGCAGGTAAGAACGATTTGATTAAAGTATTAGGAAGAGGCGAATTAAAAGCTAAAGTAGAGGTAACGGCTCACAAATTTTCTGCAGCTGCATCAGCGGCAATAGAGAAGGCAGGAGGAACAGTTACAAACCTTTAATCTTATGAAGAAATTCTTTACCACCATAAAGAACATTTTTTCCATCGAGGAACTAAGAAACAGGATCATAGCTACGCTAGGATTTCTGATCATTTTCAGACTTGGTTCGTTTGTGGTGCTACCCGGTGTTGATCCAGCTGCGCTGAGTGATACAGATGGTGGTATATTAGGTATATTGAATACATTATTGGGAGGCTCTTTTAGTAGGGCGTCTCTTTTTGGATTGGGTATTATGCCTTACATCTCTGCGTCTATTGTGATTCAGCTGATGACAGTGGCAGTGCCTAGTTTCCAAAAAATGCAAAAAGAAGGTGAGTCTGGTCGTAAGAAGATCACGCAAATCACCAGAGTACTTACCATTTTGGTAACACTCGCTCAGAGTTTTGGTTATATTAAAGTGACCATTATTCAACAAGGTGCAGTTTCACCAAATGTTGATCCTACTTTATTTCTTGTCTCTTCAATGATTCTATTAACATCAGGCACAATGTTCTGTATGTGGTTAGGTGAGAAGATCACTGATAAAGGGATTGGTAATGGTATTTCAATGCTCATTATGATCGGTATTATCTCAAGTTTACCAGGTGCAGCTTGGTTTGAATTTGTAGAGAGTAATGGTATAAGCAGAGCCTTATTTACAGTTGTTGAATTGATCGTATTGTTCTTCGTAGTGGTGGTTACTGTTGCACTTGTGCAAGCGACAAGGAGAATACCGGTTCAGTATGCAAAGCAAGTAGTAGGAGGTAAAGTGTATGGCGGACAACGTCAGTTCATTCCTTTGAAAGTGAATGCTTCTGGTGTGATGCCAATTATCTTTGCTCAGGCGTTGATGATATTACCAACATTACTTGGGCAGATGTGGGCTGATACGAATGATTTTGCAATGAAAGTGACAACGATTTTTGCTAACCCATATTCGTGGCAGTACAATGTCGTTTTTGGTATTTTGATTATAGCATTTACATTCTTCTACACAGCAATCACGGTGAATCCATCGAGTATGGCTGATGACTTAAAACGAAATGGAGGGTTTATTCCAGGTATTAAGCCAGGTAAACCTACTTCAGATTTCATAGGAGATGTAATGGATAGAATTACATTACCAGGATCTATATTCTTAGCAATTATTGCAGTATTACCTGTGTTTGCAAGAAACGCAGGAGTTGGTGATCAGTTTGCGTTGTTCTACGGAGGAACGTCCCTACTTATTATGGTAGGAGTAATATTAGATACGTTGCAGCAGATAGAAAGCTACCTCTTAATGAGACATTACGAAGGTATGATGAAGTCAGGCAAGATGAGAGGTAGATCTCAGAGTGTAGCTGTTGCATAATGATCTTTTATAAGACTGAAGAAGAAATAGAGCTGATACGTGAAAGTGCCCAGATATTAGGGAAAGCACACGGAGAAGTAGCCAAGCTTGTAAAGCCTGGTATTAAAACAAAAGATCTGGATAAGATAGCTGAAGAGTTTATCTCAGATCATGGAGCCAAAGCTTCCTTTAAAGGATACAATGGATTTCCAGCAACGCTTTGTATTTCCACGAACGAGGTTGTCGTTCATGGGTTTCCCAGCGAATATGAATTGAAAGACGGTGATATAATCTCTATAGATTGTGGAGTCTTCTACAAAGGTTTTCATAGCGATTCCGCTTATACTTACCCGGTAGGAGAAATTTCCACAGAGACATTATCACTTCTTAAAGCAACGAAAGAGTCGTTGTATAAAGGTATTGAAGAGGCCAAGTTTGGTAACAGGATAGGAGATATAGCTTATGCGATCCAGAATTATGTGGAAGACAGAGGTTATACAGTGGTGAGAGAATTGGTTGGTCATGGTGTGGGTAGAAACCTCCATGAAGGACCAGAAGTACCAAACTATGGTAAACGTGGAAAAGGCCCGAAATTGAATGAAGGATTGGTGATAGCAATAGAACCAATGGTCAATTTGGGTGTTAGAAACATTGTTCAAGAAAGTGACGGATGGACGATTAGGACGAGAGATCGTCAGCCATCAGCACATTTTGAGCATACCATAGCCATCTTCGCAGATAGAACAGAAATTTTGACAACGCATAAATACATAGAGTCAGTGGTAAACTTTTAATATGGCGAAACAGGGATCTATAGAGCAAGACGGAACGATCATTGAGGCATTGCCCAATGCGACATTTCGTGTTGAGTTGGAAAATGGACATGTGGTGTTGGCACATATCTCGGGTAAAATGAGAATGTTCTACATCAAAATATTACCGGGTGACAGAGTAAAGCTTGAAATGTCACCTTATGATTTAACAAAGGGTAGAATTACTTACAGGTATAAATAAGGAACGATGAAAGTAAAGGCGTCCATCAAGAAGCGTAGTGCTGATTGTAAGGTAATCCGGAGAAACGGAAAGTTGTACGTGATTAACAAGAAGAATCCTAGATTCAAACAAAGACAAGGATAATTATGGCAAGGATTTCAGGAGTAGATATTCCAGATCACAAAAGATCCGAAATTGGTTTAACATACATTTTCGGTATTGGTCGTAGCTCGGCTAATTATGTGCTGAACAAAGCAGGTATTGATGTAAATACTAAGATTGGTGATCTAGATGATGACCAACAAAAAGCTGTCAGGACTATCATAGGTGAAGAGTTTAAAATTGAAGGTGTGTTAAAATCTGAGGTTCAATTGAACATCAAAAGATTGATGGACATTGGATGCTATAGAGGCTTGAGACATAGAAGAGGTTTGCCTGTTCGTGGTCAGCATACTAAGAACAACTCTAGAACCAGAAAAGGTAAGAGAAAGACGATGGCTAACAAGAAAAAGGCTACTAAGTAGTAACAGCTAATAAACGATTATAAAGATGGCTGAGAAAAGAAAAGATAAGGCAAGAAAAAGAGTCGTACAGGTAGATGCACTTGGACATGCGCACATTAAGGCGTCATTCAATAACATCATTATCTCATTGACCAACCAACAAGGTCAAGTGATCTCTTGGGCTTCGGCAGGTAAAATGGGCTTTAAAGGCTCTAAGAAAAATACACCATATGCTGCTCAACAAGCAGCACAAGATTGTGCTCAAAAGGCATATGACCTTGGTTTAAGAAAAGTAGAAGTCTTTGTAAAAGGACCTGGTTCAGGTAGAGAATCTGCAATCAGAACAATCCAGAACTCTGGTATTGAAGTAACACTCATTAGAGATGTAACTCCACTACCACACAATGGATGTCGTCCTCCGAAAAGAAGAAGAGTTTAATTTAGAAATTATTAGTAATGGCAAGATATAGAGGTCCAAAGGCTAAAATTGCAAGGAGATTTAATGATCCTATTTTTGGTCACAGCAAAGCATTACAAAAGAAAGCTTATCCTCCGGGCCAGCATGGCAGAAGTAGGAGAAGAAAGCAATCTGAATATGCGATCCAGTTAATGGAAAAGCAAAAAGCTAAATACACTTATGGTGTGTTAGAGAAGCAGTTTGCAAATCTTTTTGATAAAGCTTCGGCAAAATCAGGTATTACAGGTGAAATCTTACTCCAGTTATTGGAAGCAAGATTAGACAACATCGTATACAGATTGGGAATTGCACCGACTAGAAGAGCTGCGAGACAATTAGTCTCTCACAAACACATCACTATAAATGGTGAAGTGTTGAACATTCCTTCTTATCAGGTGAAGTCTACTGACGTAGTAGGTGTAAGAGAAAAATCTAAGTCTCTTGAGTTAATTTCAGATAGCCTTGGTGCTAATTCTGTACAGAAATACCCATGGTTAGAGTTTGACAAGTCAGAGATGACTGGTTCATTGATTAATACGCCAGCTAGAGAAGATATTCCTGAGAATATCAAAGAGCAGCTTATTGTAGAGCTTTACTCGAAATAATACATTTAAGAACCTTTTAAATATTAGATATATGTCAATACTAGCATTTCAAATCCCGGAGAAAGTGGTGATGGAGAAGGCAGACGATTTTCACGGTCTGTTCACATTTAAACCATTGGAAAAAGGTTACGGGGTAACAGTTGGTAATGCACTAAGAAGAATATTACTTTCTTCTTTAGAAGGCTATGCGATCACGGGAATTAAAATTCCTAGCGTCCTGCATGAGTTCTCTACTATAGAGGGTGTTGTCGAAGACGTATCTGAAATTATCTTGAACCTTAAGAAAGTAAGATTCAAAAAGATTTCTGATACTGTTGATAACAAGATAAATGTAGTGATCGAAGGTCAAGACAAATTCACAGCTGGTGATATTGGAAAATTCACTAGTGCTTTTGAGATTTTAAATCCAGAAGACGTGGTTTGTTACTTAGATAACAAAATCAAGTTCGAGATTGAATTGACAATTGAGAAGGGTAGAGGTTACGTTCCTGCAGAAGAGAACAGGCCTTCAGAGCAGGTATTCGGTTACATTCCGATCGATGCTATCTTCACACCAATCAAAAACGTGAAGTACAGTGTGGAAAACACAAGAGTAGAGCAGAAAACTGACTACGAAATGCTTGTGTTGGACATCAAAACTGATGGTTCTATTCACCCTGAGAATGCATTGAAAGGTGCAGCTCACATTTTGATCCAGCACTTTATGTTATTCTCTGATCAGAACATGATCTTAGAAACAGGTGCATTGGACGAGCCAGAGCAAGTAGATGAGGAAATGCTTCACATGCGTAAGCTATTGAAAACTAATTTGAATGATCTTGATCTTTCAGTTAGAGCTTATAACTGTTTGAAAGCCGCTGATGTACGCTCATTAGGTGACTTGGTAAGATTAGAGATTTCGGACATGATGAAATTCAGAAACTTCGGTAAGAAGTCTTTAGCTGAGCTAGAGCAACTTGTTGCAGATAAGAATCTGACTTTCGGAATGGACTTGGCTAAATATAAACTCGAAGAAGAGTAAGAGAAATGAGACACGGGAAGAAATTTAATCACTTAAGTAGAACAGCGCCTCATAGAAGAGCGATGCTGTCTAATATGGCTTCTTCTTTGATTCAACATAAAAGAATCACAACGACTGTAGCGAAAGCAAAAGCGTTGAGAAAATATGTTGAGCCATTGATTACAAAGTCTAAAGATGATACAACACATTCGAGAAGAGTTGTTTTCTCTTATCTGCAAGACAAGGATTCAGTAACTACACTTTTCAACGAAATCGCTGAAAAAGTAGCAACTCGTCCGGGTGGCTACACAAGAATTATCAAAACTAACAACAGGTTAGGTGATAATGCTGATATGTGTATCATCGAGTTAGTTGACTACAACGAATTGTTGTTAGCTGATGCGAAGCCAGAGAAGAAAGCGACAAGAAGAAGAGGTGGTAAGAAGAAAACAGAAGATAAAGCTGTTGAAGCTGCTACAACTGAGTCTGTTGTTGAAGACGCAGTGGTTGTTGAAGAAGCAACTCCTGAAGTAGAAGAAGTGGTTGAAGCAGCAGTAGAAGAAACTACTGAAGCTGTAACTGAAGAAGAGGCACCAACTGCAGCAGCAGATGAGGCTCCTGAAGCTTCTGCTGATGATAAAGAAGAAGATAAGAAGGACGGAGAATAGTCCATCTAATAAATAATTCAAAAGGGGTTGAACGCAAGTTTAATCCCTTTTTTTTATGTCTTAAACGGACTCTTACAGAATCGGTTTTGCTCCCTAAAAATTTGCGCTTATTTTTGCGTGATGCGAAAAGTCGCACACCCATCAAAATATGTCGCAGAACACGTTGAATTTATCCCAGAAAAAAGCAGTCCTCTTACTAGAAGATGGATCTCGCTTTGAAGGTATCGCTATCGGTAAAGTAGGAACTGTAGGAGCTGAAATATGCTTTAATACAGGAATGACTGGTTATCAAGAGATTTACACAGACCCCTCTTATTACGGACAGATTGTAGTAAATACTACTTCTCACATTGGAAACTATGGAGTGGAAGATTCAGAAAATGAATCGGATGCACCTAAGATCACTGGTCTCGTGGTAAACACTTTTTCAAATGATTTTAGTCGTACCATGGCGGATGGTTCTTTACAAGAGTACTTAGTTAAGAATAACATTGTCGGTGTATCCGAACTGGATACACGATTGTTGGTTCGCCATATCAGAAGCAAAGGGGCTATGAATGCCATTATTTCTTCTGAAGACCTAACTGACGATGAGTTGCAAGCACGATTGGCAGAGGTGCCATCAATGGACGGTCTGGAGCTTTCTTCCTTTGTCAGCACGAAAGAGTCCTACTTCGTAGGTGATGAAAGTGCAGATATAAAGATTGCTGTACTGGACCTTGGTGTTAAAACTAGTATACTTAAACACCTGTCTAGCAGAGGAGCTTATTTGAAAGTTTTCAATGCTAAAACGCCTTTCGCTGAGATGAAAGAATGGAACCCTGATGGTTACTTTTTGTCAAATGGACCAGGTGATCCATCTTCTATGGAATATGCTGTTAAAACAGCGCAAGATATTATGGCAGCCGACATGCCACTCTTTGGGATTTGCTTAGGGCATCAGATCATCTCCTTGGCTTGTGGTATCTCGACCTTCAAAATGCACAATGGACACAGGGGTTTAAATCACCCTGTAAAGAATTTACTCTCGGGTAAAAGTGAAGTGACTTCCCAAAATCATGGTTTTGCAGTAAGCAGAGAAGACGTTGAAAAGTCTGATGTAGTGGAATTGACGCATATAAATCTAAATGACGACACTTGTGCAGGGATTCAAGTAAAAGGTAAGAAAACGTTTTCCGTACAATATCACCCTGAGTCATCTCCGGGACCACATGATTCACGTTATTTGTTCGATCAATTTATCACCCTTATCAAATCATAAGAGAAATATATTATGAGTTTAATAGAAAGTATTCATGCCAGACAAATTCTGGACTCGAGAGGTAACCCTACCGTTGAAGTAGATGTAATTACTGAAAACGGAGTCTTAGGTAGAGCAGCAGTTCCTTCTGGGGCTTCAACAGGTGCTCACGAAGCAGTAGAATTACGTGATGGCGGAGATGCATACCTTGGTAAAGGTGTTATGAATGCGGTTGAAAATGTCAATGATATTCTTGCAGACGAGCTCATTGGGTTCTCAGTATTTGAGCAAAACTTGATCGATAAGATCATGATAGAAGCTGATGGTACTGAAAATAAGAGTAAGCTAGGGGCAAATGCTATTTTGGGCGTTTCACTAGCTGTTGCTAAAGCAGCGGCAGCAGAATTAGGACTACCATTATACAGATACATAGGTGGTGTGAGTGCCAATACGCTTCCTGTTCCTATGATGAACATTATCAATGGTGGATCTCACGCGGATAATTCAATCGACTTTCAAGAATTTATGATCATGCCTGTTGGTGCTGAAACTTTTTCAGAAGCCATTAGAATGGGTGCTGAGATATTTCATCACTTAAAGAAAGTATTATCGGCTCGAGGCTTAGCGACAAACGTTGGAGACGAAGGAGGTTTTGCACCAAATTTAGGTTCTGATGATGAAGCGCTTGAAGTTATTTCAGAAGCTGTTGAAAACGCAGGCTACAAAGTAGGAGACGATATCGTTTTCGCGCTTGACGTAGCATCCTCCGAATTCTACTTACAAGACGAAAAAGTCTATCATTTCAAGGATTCAACGGGGAAGAAACTTACGCCAGTTGAAATGGCTGATTACTTAGCTGACCTAAGTGAGCGTTATCCAATCATTTCTATTGAGGACGGAATGTTCGAAGATGACTGGGAAGGATGGAAAGCTTTAACCGATAAGATTGGTGATAAAGTACAGTTGGTTGGTGATGATTTGTTCGTAACCAACGTAAAAAGACTTCAGAAAGGAATCGACAATGGCATTGCCAACTCAATTCTAATTAAGGTAAACCAAATTGGTACCTTGACCGAAACAATCGAAGCAGTAAGTTTAGCCAATAGAAATGGCTACACAGCTGTCATGTCACATAGATCTGGTGAAACGGAAGACAACACAATTGCTGACTTGGCTGTGGCGTTGAATACGGGTCAGATCAAGACAGGTTCAGCTTCACGTTCTGATAGAATGGCGAAGTACAACCAGTTAATAAGAATTGAAGAAGAGCTAGGCGAGGTAGGTAAATTTCCTGGAAAGAATTTTAGAAACGCTTACTAGATCTATTTAAAAATAATTAAATCCTCTTCCGATCAATCGGGAGAGGATTTTTCGTTTAGAAGCCATAGACTTTTCCTCTAAAGTCAAATAATTCTGAAACCTTCGCAGCTTTTCTTGGTTTGGATCGGTATAGGCTTCTAAATGATTGATTATGAAAACTAAACTACTCTACTCTTTTCTAGCAATAGCACTCATTATCTCTTCTTGTGGTAACGATGGTGATAACGATGATCAACCCGATCCTTGTGCTGTTCCAATAACAATTTCTTTTTCTGCTAACA